>JAQVKR010000029.1 GCA_028694565.1 Gammaproteobacteria bacterium
GCCACCTGGGACGAGCTGCGGCGGCAGGGGCTGGACACCGGCGCCATGGCGGCGCTCGCCGCCCGCTGGATTGCCTGCGTCGGCGGCGGCTGAGGCCGGCCGGCGGGGCCGGCGCCGCCGGCCCGCAACCCCGATCCCGGCCGGAATTGACTTCCATCGGCGAACTTGGACGCCGGTTGGCCTATGCTTCGTGCTGGACAATCTCCGCACAAGGAAAGATCCGGAATGAATTCCGACTCCAGCTCGGCGCGCTCGCTCTCCGTGGCCATCACCGGCTCCGGCGGCAGCGGTGCGGTCACCGCCGGCCTCATCCTCCTGGAGGCGGCGGCCCGGGCGGGCTGCTACGGCCTCCTGACCCGCTCCTCCGGACCCCAGATCCGCGGCGGCGAGTCGGCCGCCATGGTTCGCTTCGGCGTCCAGCCGCTGGGCTGCATGGGGGACCGGTTCGATCTCCTGGTGGGGCTCGACTGGCTCAACGTGAACCGTTTCGCCGATGAAATCCCCCTCGACGGGGAGGGCGTGATCCTTTTCGACCCGGGGGTGGGCGCGGTGCCCCCGGCGCTTGCCGGGAGCGGCGCGCGGCAGCTCCCGCTGCCGCTCAGGGAGCAGGCCGCGGCGATTGGCGGCGGGCGGCTCAACATGGTCGCCCTGGGCGCGGTGGGCGCCATCTGCGGCCTGCCGCGCGAGGCGCTGGCGGCGGGCGTGGAGCGGGTGCTGGCGGACAAGGGCGGGGGCGTGCTGGAGGCCTCGCTGGCCTGCGTCGCGGCGGGCTACGCCCTGGCGCCGGAGCCGCTCGCGGCCCTGCCGGCGCCGGCCGGCGGCACCGGCGGGCGCTGGAACATCGGCGGCAACGAGGCCTGCGGCGTGGGCGCCCTGCGCGGCGGGGTGCGGTTCGTGGCCGCCTACCCCATCACCCCGGCCAGCGAGATGCTGGAGTGGCTGGCCCCGCGCCTGGAGCAGGTGGGCGGCTCGCTGCTGCAGGCGGAGGACGAGCTGGCCTCCGTCAACATGATCATCGGGGCGTCCTTCGGCGGCGTGCCGTCGCTGACCGCCACCTCGGGCCCCGGCCTCAGCCTGATGCTGGAGGGGCTGGGGCTGGCGGTGGCGAGCGAGACGCCGGCGGTGGTGGTGAACGTGATGCGCGGCGGTCCCTCCACCGGCATTCCCACCAAGTCCGAGCAGTCGGATCTCAACATCGCCCTCCACGGCATGCACGGCGATGCCCCGCATCTGGTGCTGGCGCCGCTGTCGATCCGCGACTGCGTCTTCACCACCCAGTGGGCGGTGGAGCTGGCCGAGCACCTGCAGACGGTGGCGCTGGTGCTCTCGGATCAGTCCCTGGGACAGTCGCGGGTGATTACCGAGGCGCCCGCGCGCACCCCCGCGCCCCTGGCGCGGCGGGTGGAGCAGGAACCGGAGGAGGGCTACCGGCGCTATGCCCTGACCGCCGACGGCGTCTCGCCCATGACCCTGCCCGGGGTGCCGGGCGGCATCTATACCGCTGACGGCCTGGAACACAACGAGCGCGGCACCCCCTCGAGCCAGGCGGCCGACCACCAGGCGCAGCTGGACAAGCGCCTGCGCAAGCTGGAGGGATTCGACTACGGCCCGGCCTGGGCCGAGCTGCACGGCGCCGGTGCGCTGGCCATCGTCACCTGGGGCTCGACCGCCGGGGCCGTGCTGGAGGCCGCCGGGCGGCTGGAGGCCGGCGGGACGCCGGTGCGGGTCATCGCCCTGCGCCTGCTGGCCCCGCTGCGACGCGCGGCGCTGGCCGAGGCGCTGGCGGGGGCGGAACGGGTGTGGGTGGTGGAGCAGAACCACGGCGCGCAGCTGTTCCGCTACCTGCACGCCGGGCAGGCGCTGCCGGCCGGCGCCCGCTCCCTCGCCCGGCCCGGACCGCTGCCCCTGCGGCCGGGGGAGATCGTCGCCGCTGTCACCGCCACGGCCTGAGGAGGAGACCATGATGACCGTTGCCGCCCTCAGGGCGAAGGACTACAAGTCGGACATCAAGCCGGTCTGGTGCCCGGGCTGCGGCGACTTCGCCGTGCTCTCGGCCCTGACCAAGGCGCTGGCCCACCTGGGGCTGCCCAAGGAGCGCGCCGCCCTCATCTCCGGCATCGGCTGCTCCTCGCGCCTGCCCGCCTACATCAACGCCTACGGCTTCCACGGCGTTCACGGCCGCGCCCTGGCCGCCGCCTCCGGGCTGAAGGCGGCCCGCCCCGACCTGACCGTGCTCGCGGTGGGGGGCGACGGCGACGGCTTCTCCATCGGCGGCAACCACTTCCTCCACGCCTGCCGGCGCAACATGGACATGACCTACATCGTGATGGACAACGAGGTCTACGGCATGACCAAGGGCCAGGCCTCGCCCACCACCGGGCCCGACTGGATGGACAGCAAGATGACGCCCCATGGCCCCGGGGTGCGCCGCTTCCAGCCGGCCGCCATCGCCCTGGCCGCGGGGGCGGGCTTCATCGCCCGCGGGTTCTCCGGCGACCCCAGCGGCCTGACCCGCATCCTGGCGTCCGCCATCGAGTACCCGGGCTTCGCCTTCGTGCAGGTTCTGAGCCCGTGCCCCACCTTCCGCCCCGATCACCGCGACTGGAAGGAGCAGGTGCACGCGCTCGCGGCGGAGCCCACCGGCAACGCCGTGGAGGCGGCCCGCATCCTCCAGGCCGACGATGGCATGACCACCGGCATTCTCTACGCCGAGGAGCTGCCCGTGTGGCAGCCGCGCAACCAAGCCAGCGCCTCGATCGTGGAGATCGAGGAGGAGTTCCGCCTATGAACGCAGAAACGGACCAGACCATCGCCACGGTGGGCGAACTGCTGGCCCACGCCCTGGAGCTGGAGCTGGAGTCGGCGGAGCGCTACCGCGAACTGGCCGACGCCATGCAGGTGCACAACAATCCCGACGTGGCCAGCCTGTTCCACCGGCTGGCCAGCTACGGCGACGCCCATGCCCGCGAGGTGAAGCAGCGGGCGGCGGGGCTGGAGCTGCCCACCATCGCCCCGTGGGACTTCAAGTGGACCTGTCCCGACGCCCCCGAATCGGCCTGCGTGGAGGACACCCACTACCTGATGAACCGCTGCCAGGCCCTGCAGCTGGCCCTGCACAACGAGAACCGCGGCCAGCTTTTCTATGCCGGGGTCGCCGGGAGCGCGCCGGATCCCGACGTGCGCTTCATCGCCGCCGAGATGGCCGCGGAGGAGGAGCAGCATGTGGCCATGCTGCAGGAGTGGCTGGCGCGGGAGCGGTGCCGGGCGGAGGAGCCGCCGGAGGATCTGGACCCGCCCAACGTGTCGGAGTAGGGGCGGGCGATGCCGGGCATCGGGCAGGTCGGGCACGTGGTGGCCGTCGCCAGCGGCAAGGGCGGGGTGGGCAAGACCACCGTCGCCATCAACCTGGCCCTGGGGCTCGCGGCGCTGGGCCTGCGCGTCGGCCTGCTCGACGCCGACGTCTACGGCCCCAGCGTCCCCGTCATGCTCGGCATCCGCGCGGAGCCGGAGCGGAAGGAGGGCGTCCTCGTTCCCGTCGAGAAGCTCGGCCTGCGGATCATGTCCCTCGGGTTCCTGGTGGACGAGGCCCAGCCGGTCATCTGGCGCGGCCCCATGGTGTCGCGGGCGCTGCGGGAGTTCCTGGACCAGGTGGAATGGGGGCGGCTCGACTGCCTGGTGGTGGACCTGCCCCCGGGCACCGGGGATGCCTCCATCACCGTCGCCAAGTCCATTCCCGCCGCGAAGGTGGTGATGGTCACCACCCCGCAGCCGGTGGCGGTGGCGGAGGTGCGGCGCGCCATCCGCCTGTTCCGGCGCCTGGGCAACCCGGTGCTGGGCATCGTGGAGAACCTGGCCGGCTTCCGCCCCGCCCCCGGGATGGAGCCCATCGCCATCTTCGGGGCCGGCGGCGGCGAGATCCTGAGCCGGGAGACGGGGATCCCGCTGCTCGGCTCGGTGCCCATCGACGTCCGCCTGCGGACCGCCGCCGACGGGGGGGTGCCGATTGTGGCGGCCGACCCGGAGAATCCCGCCAGCCGGGTGCTCGCGTCCGTGGCCAGGACGGTCGCCCTGGAGCTCGCGCCGCGGGAGGCGCCGCACACCCTGCAGTGAGCCCGGGCGGGCCATGCCGGCCGGAAACTGATATATCTCAATGGATTTCTTCGGGTTTTCAATCCGAATTTGTCCCGGCTCAAGGAATCGGGCCCATCATCGCGAGTATCTTCTCACCGGGCGGCGTATCGCGGCGCCGCCATGGCTACCTGTCGGATGGCGAATGTGAAACGGGTTCTTCTCCTGGCCGGATTCCTCGCGGCGGCGCTGTTCGCGGTGCCGGGCCATTGCCTGCCGCCGCTGCAGATGTACGTGGCGATAACGCCCGCGGGCGGCGTGCTGCGGCTGGAGCCCGGTACCTACGGCGGGCCGGTGGTGATCGACAAGCCCATCACCATCGAGGGCGGCGGGGAGGCGACCCTGGACGGGCAGGGCGACGGCACGGTGCTCACCATCCGTGCCGACAACGTCACTGTCCGGGGGCTGCGCGTGACCCATTCCGGCAACGCCTACGACGCCGTCGACGGCGGCGTGTGGGTGGAGGATGCCGACCGGGTGACGCTCGAGGACCTGGTCGTCGACGACGTGCTCCACGGCATCAGCCTCCAGCAGTCCGATCACTCGACCGTGCGCGGCAGCCGCATCACCTCCCGGGACGTGGAGCTGAGCCTGCGCGGCGACGGCATCCGCCTCTGGAACAGCCACGACAACCTCATCGAGGACAACGAGGTGGTCCGGGTCCGCGACATCGTCCTGACCAACTCCTCCGGCAACCGCCTGGCGGGCAACACCATCCGCGACGGGCGCATCGCCATCGAGTTCATCTACTCCTCGGACAACGCCGCCGAGAACAACCTCATCAGCGGCAACATTACCGGCATCTTCTCCCTCTACTCCGACGACCTCACCATCCGCGGCAACCGCCTCCAGAACGTGCGCAAGGTGCCCGGCATCGCGCTCGCCTTCAAGGAGAGCTCCCAGGTGGTGGTGGAGAACAACGAGATACTGCACTGCGCGGTGGGGCTGGAGGCGAATGCGCCGGTCCATCCGGAGAACCTGCTCTACGTGCGGCACAACCACTTCGCCTACAACGACATCGCTATGTACTTCTACGGCGAGAAGGGTGGCCACATCATCCACGAGAACCGCTTCGAGGAGAACTTCCTTCCCGTCGCGGTCACCATCTTCAGCACGGTGCTCGACAACGACTGGCGCGGCAACTACTGGGACGACTACGAGGGCTTCGACCGGGATGATGACGGGATCGGCGACAAGCCTTACGAGATCTACCTCTACGCCGATCGCATCTGGCTCGACCGGCCCATGATCCGCTTCTTCCGCCGCTCCCCGGTGCTGGAGCTGGTCGATTTCATGGAGCGGCTGGCGCCCTTCTCCGATCCGCCCATGATCCTGCGCGATCCGGCCCCGCTGGTCCGGTGATTCCCCCGCGGCCCGGGCTCCTCCCCGCCCCCCCGTGGCGCCGGCTCCATGGCCGCCGGGCGCCCCTGGCCTCCCGCCGTTTAAGAAATATTTAGGGTTTTGTTAGCCATCATTTAGCAGTGCCCCCCTCCGTTTCCCCCTAAGCTCTAAGACTGCGCAGGGACGGCGTTCGCCGGCTGCGGGAGCCTCACCGCCGGCTCAACGGTTGCATCCATAACAAGACCCTTGGAGGAAGGATTGCCATGAGGATTCGGAATGTTGCGCGGGGCGCCCTGGTCACGGCCGCCCTGCTTTCGGGCGGCTGGGCGCAGGCCGCCGGAGACTCCGCCGCCGCGGTGGAGCGGGGCCGCTACGTGGTGTCCACCAGCGGCTGCAACGACTGCCATACCGTGGGCTACCCCGAATCGGGCGGCACGGTGCCGATGGAGCAGTGGCTCACCGGGAGTCCGGTGGGTTTCCGGGGGCCGTGGGGCACCACCTACCCGGCCAATCTGCGGCTCGTCGTCCAGTCCCTCGACGAGGCGCAGTGGCTGCGGACGGCGCGGCGGGAGATGCGCCCCCCCATGCCCTGGTTCAGCCTGCGGGACATGAGCGACGAGGACCTGCGCGCCGTGTACGCCTTCATCCGCTCCCTGGGTGGTTCGGGCGGAGCCGTCCCGGAGTACGCGCCGCCGGGCGTGGCGGTGAGCACCCCCTACATCGACTTCGTGCCCAGGAACCTGTCGAACCGGCAGGCGGCGCGCTGAGGCCGGGGCGCGGCCGCCAGGGAATGGCAACCCCGCCGGAGCGGGGTTGCCTTGGCGATGCGGAGGGGTTTCAGAGCGGAATGGTGGCGCCGATGTAGGCCGACTTGCTGGTGGTGCCCTCGCTGCCGTGGGCGAGACCGAAGCCCAGCAGCAGGCTGTAGGCCCGGCTGCGCTGCAGCTCCAGGCGGGCGCCTAGGCCCGCGCCCTGCCCGTCGAAGTCCAGCACGGAGGCGCTGGAGGGATCAGACGAGGCGTCCAGGTAGTCCAGGTCGTCGTTGCCGCCGGTCAGGCGCTTGCTGAAGGTCGCATCCAGCGACGGCCTGAGCATCCAGCCGCCGCTGGCATGGCTGCCGAAATCGAGCCGGACGCCGAGCAGGCCGTAGGCGGCCTCGCTGTCGTGGTCGTCGTAGGTGTAGCCCTCGGCGCCGCTCTCGCGGTAGCCGTCGATGCCGTTCCAGGTGTAGCGCAGCCCGGCGTAGGGCGAGGCCGTCACCCCGAATTCCAGGTCGCGGTGGGTGCCCACCCGCAGCTCGGCGAAGAACTGATCGCTGTTGGTGCCGCCCCGGTGGCCGTCGCGCTCGGTGTCGAAGTCGCCGTAGGCGTAGCCGAGCGCCCCGTCGGCGTACCAGCCCCCGGGGGCGTAGCGGCCGTAGACGGAGAGGCTGTAGATGTCCCCCTCGGCGCTGTTGCCGGCGAGGAGCGAGTCGCCCTGGAGGTTGTCGTAGCCCAGGGCCGCCCCGGCCATGAGGCTGTCCCCGAGGCGCCAGTCGTAGCCGGCGGTGAACTGCCAGCCGGCGCCGTCCAGGCCGTTGCCGTCGGCATCGGCCGAGCGCTGGAAGTCGGCGTAGCGGGACTCCAGGAAGAAGCCGTAGCGATTCGGCACACTTGCCTCACCGGCCGCATCAGACCGGGTGCCGGTGTCGGCCGCCGCCAGCCGGATGGGTCCGTTCGCCAGGGCCAGGCGATCCGTTCCGCCGGCGGTGCTCTCGCGGCGCTGGTAGAGGGTGTCGAGCCGGTTGCGGGTGCTGCCCTCCAGCAACAGCGGCATAAAGGTCATGGGCATGCCGCCGCGGATGATGAGGAAGGCGTAGTTGATGAAGGTGTCAGTGCACACCGCGTCGGGATCGTAGTAGCGGTCCGTACAGCTGTGGTCGAGCACATAGGCGGAGTAGGCGGTGCCGCCGCCGCCGGGATCGGCATAGCCCGGGTTGCCGGCATCGTACTTCCAGTCCTGGGGCTGGGGATTGTAGAGGTACTGGCTGTCGCCCCAGCCGTCCAGGTAGGCCAGATAGTTGATGTCGGCGGGATCGGCGGAGACGGTGGAGATGGCGTAGTCCTCCGGGTTGCCGCCATAGAGGAGGGCGGCGGCCTCCTGGGCCGAGTAGACGGGTGGATTCTCGTCCCATTGCGGGCCTGCGCCCACGTGCCAGGAACCCACGTACTCGTAGGAGGCCGCGTGGGCGTTCTGCAGCGCCCCGAAGGCCAGGGCGGCCGCGGATGCGGCGAAAGTCAGCTTGTTCATGTCGTTCCCTTGTTATTGTTGGTGGACGGTCGTTGGCGGGTGGCTCCGGCGGCAGGCTGTGCCGGTGGCGATGGTCACTCCTCCCCTCGGCCCGGTTCAAACCGGCGCGTTAACTTGCGGTGACAACGGCGATTCTAAGGCCAGCGGATGGTGATTGGTAGCCGGGTCCGGGTCTGTTTAGCGTGCGCGGGAGTCTGGTGGGGCGGAGCGGAGTTGGCCGGTGGCGCCTCAGGCGCTCTCTTCCAGCCGGATGGGCCGGTCCACCCGCAGCCGGAAGCGGCCACGGCCGGTCTTCTCGATGCCGAGAAAGTCGCAGTGCTCCCGCAGGCGCTTCTGCAGCAGCACCAGCCGCGCCTCCAGGTTGTCGCTGACATCGGGCAGGCCGATGGTGGGATCGAGGCGCAGCTCGCGGTTGCTGAACTCGGTGCGGTGCTCGCCGGTGAAGTGGGTCAGCAGGCGCCAGAAGATGGCGCCGGCCACGCCCTTGATGAGGTAGTCGGCGTCGATGAACACGCTGTGGTTGGCCGGGTAGTGGCGGATCACCACCGCCTGTCCCCGCCGATCGGCCGCGGCGGACGCGGCGGGGCCGGCCTCGCCGGACTCCTCGCCGCCCTCCTGCAGCAGCCGGAAGGCGAGGGCGAGGTGATCGGCCAGGGTGGCGAGGGCATCCTCGTCCTCGTAGCTGAAACGCCGCTCCCGGCTGCTCTCCACGTAGAGCACGCCGAGCACCGCCCCGCCCAGCAGGATGGGCACCGCCAGCTGGCTCTGGGGCGCGGGCAGGCCCGGGAGGGGGATCTCCGTCTCGAAGTCGGCCTCCGGCTCCTGCTGCAGCAGCGACTCCCGCACCGCCCGGCTGTAGGTGTAGGGGCCGGCGGGGTACATGACGCGGATGGGCGTGCGCTCCCGCGCCGCCACGCCGATGATCCCGGCGCCGAGGGGGATCTCGGAGCCCACGCCGGAGGCCGGATAGCCGCGGCTGGCCACGGTGTAGAGCCGTCCCCGGGCCGGATCGGCCATCAGCACCATGGCGTGGCGGATGTCGAACTCGTGCTCCAGGCCGGCGAGCAGCGCCTCCAGCAGCCCGTCCAGGTCGGCGCAGGCCGCCAGCTCCCGCGAGCAGTTGCGCAGCGCCGGCAGGCGGCTGCGCGCCGGCGGGGCGCGGCTTGGCTGCTCCCCGCCCACCGCCTCGATGGATTCGACCCGGTAGATGTCGGCCCCCAGCAGCCGGAACACCTTGCCCATGCCCGTGTGGGAGGCGATGCCGGCGAGTTTCGCCTTCATGTGCTCGAACAGCGCCCCGGTGGTCTCCGTGCGCTGGTAGTGCAGGGCGAGGCGGTAGTGCGCGGCGGTGTCCGGGTCCACCACCTGCACCACGGCGCGCGGGTTGGCGAGGATGTTCTCGCGGGTCTTGCTGAAGAACTGGAACGACAGCGCCACGTGCGCCCCGTCCACGAAGTGGACCTGGGAGAGGTAGGCCACGTTGGGGGTGCCGTCGGCCGCGCAGGTGGCGATCACCGCGGGTATCACCCCCTCCAGGCAGCCGCGGATGGCGTCCAGGGTCAGGCTCATTCCCCGCGCTCCACCCGCCGGCCGGCATGGGGCCCCGGGGTCTGGTCGTAGAGGGTCTCGGGCGCGAAGCCGACCGCCACCCACTCCGTGGCCGCGGGCGGCACCATCGCCCGGGCGAACCCGGGCGGGTAGCCGAGGGAGGCCAGCTCCTCGATGAACGTGGCCCGGTAGGCCTCCACCACCTCCCGGTCCGCGGCGGAGGCGGGCGCCGATCCCGTGCAGCGGCCCTTGAGCTGGATGGTCATGTGGGTGCTGGGCCGGCTGAAGACCACCGCCAGCGCCCCGGTTTCAGCCAGGCAGGCGAGCAGGGCCGGACAGTGGCCGGCGGGAAACAGCAGGGTCAGCCGGCGCCGATCCGGCGCCACGCGGCAACCGTAGGCGCGCGCCACCGTGGGCCGGTTGTCCCGGTCCCGGGCGGCCGCGTTCATGGAGACGTGGTGCTGGATGAAGTCCGCCAGCCCGGCGTCCAGCACGGGTCGGGACGCGGCGTCAGCGGACATGGCGGCCTCCCGGGGGCACGGGGCCGGGGGCGCCATGGCGCGGGAACGGGGGGTGTCTGGTTTCCATCATGATCCGTCTTGCCGCGTTGCCGGGATTCCCGGCCGTCGCGCCGGGTGCCATGGAACAAGCCTAGCGTATGGCCTCACGCCCGGAGGCACGTTCGGCGGGTCGCCCCGGGGGAGCCCGCGGCGGCGGAAGGCCGCGTTGCCGCCCGCCCGGATGCGGCACTCCCGCCAAGCTTGACTAATATGGTAGGGAACAATGGGCGCCCGGGGAACTCCGATTGGAAAGAGGCGGCGCCGGTCCGACAGCCAGAGGAGGGGACCATGATGACTGACGACCCGAACACGACCATCCGCATCACCCTCGCCGCCATCGCCATGGGCCTTGCGCTGGCGTTCGCCGGCGCCCTGGTGCCGGTGGCGAGCGCTTACTACCGGCTCGACGTTCCGGCGCTGCTGGCGGGTATGGCGCCCTACGCGGTGCTGGGAATGCTGGCCGGGCTCGCTGCCGGGCGGGCCCTGGGCGCCGTTGCCGCCGGGGTGTTCCTGGTCCACCTGGCCGCGGTCCTCATGACCGACCCCGGGTCCGGGGCCCGCGCCGCCGTCCCCCCGCTGCTGGGGGTGGTTCCCCTCATTCTCCTTCCCGGCGTGATCCGGAGCATCCGCGCCGGCGCGTCCCCGTCCGCCGGAGGCGAGTCATGAGCGCCGAGGCCCTGAACGCGCGCAAGCCGCTCGCCGGGCGGCCCCGGGTGGACCTGAGCGAGCCGCTGGACTGGCTGGCCGCGGGCTTCGGCACCTTCCGGGCGGCCCCCGGCGCGAGCCTGTTCTACGGGGTCCTGTTCTCCCTGGCCTGCCTGGCGGTGCTGGGACTGGCGCGGGAGCTGCCCGGGTTCGCGGTCGCCTTCCTCAGCGGGCTGCTCCTGGTGGGGCAGCTCCTCGCGGCCGGCCTCTACACCGCCGCCCGGCAGCTGGAACGGGGGCGCCCGGTCTCCATCGCCGCCGGGGTGGGCCTGCTGCTGCGGCGCCGGGTTCACCTCGGGCTGTTCGCGGCGCTGCTGGCCCTGATCATGCTGGCCTGGCTGCGCCTCTCGGCGCTGCTCTACGGCCTGCCGGCCGGCGCGGCGGCGCCCTCCATGGAGAGCTACCTGGGCCTGTTCCACGGCGGCGGCGATCCCTGGGTGGTGCTCTACTTCACCGGCATCGGCTTCCTGCTGGCGGTGACCGTGTTCGTCATCAGCGCGGTGGCCATCCCCCTCATCGTCGATCGCGACGCGGGCCCCCTGGCGGCCGTGCGCGCCAGCGCCCGCGTGGTGGCGCGGAACCTGCCGGCGATGACCATCTGGGCGGCCTTCATCGTCGCCCTCACGGGCATCGGCATTCTCACCTTCTTCGCCGCCATGGTGGTGCTGTTCCCCGTGCTCGGCTACGCCACCTGGCACAGCTACCGGGGCCTGGTGGACGCCGGCTAGGCCGCGGCCGCCGCATCCGCGCACCGTTCCGCGCCTGGCGCCCCGTGTCGGCCCTCTCGCCGGCGGCTGGTCTATCTTTGAGGTAGGCGGGTTCTCGGGCCGGGCTGTCGTCCCCTCGACCCGCGCCCGCGTGGTCCCATCCCCGCCGGGGCGCGGTTCCGCCGGCGCGGCCGGCGGGGCGAATCCGGGCTCCCCGCGCGGGGTGGAAGGGGAGGTGGAAGGTGTCAGAGCACAATTGCCCGTTCAGGGTGGTCTGCCCGCTGCGCCGGCAGTGCGCCCATTTTCCGCGCCTGTGTCCGCTGCTGTTTTACGTCATCCTCGCATTGGCCGTGGCCATACCGGGCTGGATGATCTGGAACATCTGGCCGGTGGTGTTCAGGTGACGGGCCGGGCGCGGCCGCGCGCCCGGGGCGAGGACCCCGCTTGCGCGGGGCCCGTGGCGTACCGGCTACAGGGGCGGCGTCCCGTGCTTGAACTCCTTGCGGATCTGTTCCCGGAACGCCGCGTTGTCGGTGTGGCCGTGGACCTGGGTTGCGTGCTGGACGGCGGCTTCGAGGAGTTCCTCCTCGGAATCGGCGCTCAGGGCCACGGTGCAGTGGATATCGGGGCTAGGATAGTCCCGGCAGTCGATGTAGTAACGGGCCACGACAGACTCCTTATCGGTCGAACCGATCGTTGGGTCGACGTCCTGTCAGCGGCGCACTCCTGCCCGTCCGGCGGGGCCGGGGCGGGGAATAAAGTATAGTGCATTGCTCGGGATATGGCGCCGGCCGGCGGAGGGGGCGGGGCGATTCTCCGGCCGTGCGGCTTCCGCGCCGGGAGTGGGCCGGGAGCGGCCGCTCCCGGCCCGGCGGGAATCAGTTGCTGGCGGTCGGGCCGCCGGCCGGCGCGTCGGTCACCACCTTGCCATCCTTCACCGGCAGGGTCTCGCCGGGGCGGTGATCCATCCGCACCGTGGCGACCTGCTCGCCCAGGCGGTACTCCACGTCGTAGCCGATGACCTCCTCGTGGGAGTCGGAGACCGTATCGCACTCCCGCTGCGTCTCGGTGTAGGTGTCCCGCTGCTGCAGGTTCTTCTGCACCTGGTTGCCGGCGTAGCCGCCGGCCGCCGCGCCGGCGATGGTGGCGAGCGTCTTGCCGCTGCCGCCGCCGATCTTGCTGCCCACCACGCCGCCCACGACCGCGCCGATGGCCGTGCCGGCAATGCGTTTCTCGTCCTG
>JAQVKR010000442.1 GCA_028694565.1 Gammaproteobacteria bacterium
AGGAACTCCACGCTGAAGCGGAAGGTGCCGTAGCCGAGCAGGAACAGGGCGGAGACGGCCATGCGCGGCCGCGGCCGGGCCGAGAACCACCACAGCACCGCGAACAGCACCAGCCCCTCGAGGAAGGCCTCGTAGAGCTGGGAGGGGTGGCGCGGCAGGGGGCCGCCGGTGGGGAAGACCATGCCGACGGGCGAGTCGGTGACCCGGCCCCAGAGCTCGCCGTTGATGAAGTTGCCGAGCCGCCCGGCGCCGAGCCCGATGGGCACCAGCGGGGCGATGAAGTCGGTGACGGTGAAGAAGCGCCGCCCGGTGCGGCGGGCGAACCAGGCCATGGCCGCGAGCACGCCCAGCAGGCCGCCGTGGAAGGACATGCCCCCCTCCCACAGCCGGACGATGCGCAGGGGATCGGCGAGGAAGGCGTCCAGCCCGTAGAACAGGGTGTAGCCGATGCGCCCGCCGAGGATCACCCCCAGCGCGCCGTAGAAGATGAGATCGCCCACAGCGTCGGGGGTCCAACCGCTGCCGGGGCGCCGCGCCCGGCGCGCCCCCAGCCACCAGGCGGCCAGGAAGCCCACCACGTACATGAGGCCGTACCAGTGCACCTGGAGCGGGCCGAGGCTGATGGCGACGGGATCGATGTCGGGATAGGTCAGCATGAGGGGGCAGTTTATCACCCCCGCCGAGGCGCAGGCAGGGGCGCTCCATGAAGATCAGGTGAAGAAAGGTGGCCGCGGCTCACCCACCGGGCGATTCGGGCGCCCCGGCCGGCGCGGGGCGCATCGCCCCGGCCCGCAGCAGGTCTTCCGCCTGGTCGGGCGGCACCGCCCGGGAGTAGAGAAAGCCCTGCACATACTCGCAGCCGAGCCGGGACAGGACGGCCAGCTGGCCGGGGGTCTCCACCCCCTCGGCCACCACCTTCATGCCCAGGCTGTGGCCCAGGGTGATGATGGTGGCCACCATCTGCTCGCCCTCCTCGCCCTGCTCCAGGCGCTGGACGAAGGAGCGGTCGATCTTGAGCACGTCGATGGGGAACTGGTGCAGGTAGCTCAGGGAGGAGTAGCCGGTGCCGAAGTCGTCCATGCTCAGCCGCGGCCCCAGCGCCCGCAGCTGCTCCAGGGTCTCCCGGGCCTGCAGGGCGTTGGCCATGATGGCGCTCTCGGTGATCTCCAGCACCAGCCGGCCGGAATCGCAGCCGCTCTCGCCGAGAATGGTCCGCACCGTCTGCACCAGCCCGGGCTGGGCGACCTGGGCCCGGGAGAGGTTGACGCTGAGGCTGAAGTCGTTGAAGCCGTCCCGCTGCCAGGCGGCCAGATCGCGGCAGGCGCGGCGCAGCACCCACGCCCCCAGGGGGATGATGAGGCCGGTCTCCTCGGCCAGGGGGACGAAGCCGCCGGGCATCACCAGCCCCCGCTCCGGGTGCAGCCAGCGCACCAGCGCCTCGAAGCCGGTCAGCCGGCCGCTCTCCAGCTCCACCACCGGCTGGTACCACAGCCGCAGCTGGTCGCCCTCCACCGCCCGGCGCAACTCCTCCTCCAGCTGCAGCCGCTCCATCGCCTGCCGGTGCATGGTGGCGCGGAACAGCTGGGCCTGGCCGGCGCCCCGGGACTTGGCCTGGTACATAGCGATGTCGGCGTCGCGCAGCATCTCCTCGGGGCGCCGGTAGCCGCCCTCGCTCACGGCGATGCCGATGCCGGCGCTGGTGTGCACCTCGCGATCCTGCACCATGAAGGGGCGGCAGATGGCCGCCTGGATGCGCTCGGCGATCCAGAGGATGTCCTCGGTGCGCTGGAGGTTGTCGAGCAGCACCAGGAACTCGTCGCCGCCGAGCCGGGCGATGGTGTCGCCCGGGCGCATCTCCTCCCGCAGCCGCTCGGCCAGGGCCACCAGCAGCTGGTCGCCCACGCCGTGGCCGAGGCTGTCGTTGATGACCTTGAAGCGGTCCAGGTCCAGGTACAGCAGCGCGAAGCGGTAGCCCGGATCGCGCCCGGCCCGGCTCAGGGCCAGGCCCACGCGATCGAGGATCAGCGCCCGGTTGGGCAGGCCGGTGAGGGTGTCGTGGAAGGCGTCGTGGCGGATCTGCTCCTCCACCTGCTTGCGCCGGGAGATGTCGCGCAGCACCGCCAGCAGGCGCGGCCCGCCGCCGATCTCCGCGGTGCGCAGGTTGAGCTCCACCCACAGGGGGCTGCCGTCCCGGTGCCGGGCCCGGAACTCCACCAGCTGGGGCCAGCCGCGCAGGGCCAGCTCCGCGTGGCGGCTCGCCTGCTCGCGGGAGAGGCCGGCGTCGATGGCCCCCAGATCGTGCAACGAGAGATGGCGCAGCTCCGTGCCGCTGTAGCCGAACATCTCCCCCATCCGCGTGTTCGCGTCCAGCAGCCGGCCGGACCCGGGGTCCAGCACCGCGATGGCGTCGTTGACGTTGTCGAAGATGGCGCGGTAGTTGGCCTCCGAGGTGCGCAGGGCGGCCTGGGTGGCCAGCAGATCGCAGATGCCCACGTAGGCGTCCAGCGCCGCCTCGGCGATCTTCCGGTCGGTGCTGTCGAGGCTGACCACCGGCAGCCGGCCGGTGGAGTTGCCCAGCAGCAGCACGGTGCCGCTGCGGGCATGGCAGGCCCAGAGCATGGCCGCCAGCCCGGCCAGCTCGCGCAGCCGCGCGGCGTAGGCCTCGGGCAGTGCGGCCTCGGGACAGGGCGGCTCCAGCGGCGGCAGCCGGCCCAGCGCGGCGCCGAAACCCTCCGCGCAGCCGAGCGCGTGCAGCACCTCCAGGCGGCCGTCCGGCCCGAGCCGCAGCAGCGCCGCGCGGTCCAGCGGCAGGCGCTCCAGCAGCAGGGCGAGGAAGCGGTCCGCCAGATCGCCCTGGAGCAGCGGCGCCTCCCCCACCTGCCGGTAGAGGGCGCGCACCAGGGTG
>JAQVKR010000443.1 GCA_028694565.1 Gammaproteobacteria bacterium
ACAGCGGCGAGCTTATGGGCGAGGTGTACCAGCTCACCAACATCTCGGATGCCGAAATGCGCCTGGATGAGCGCGAGTTCGCGCGCCTCGCCACCGACATCAAGGCAGTCGCCATTGTGGAACATCGCCTGGCACCCCAGCAGTCGACCCGACTCTATCTGGTCAGGGAGGGGCGGTAGATGGACGACAGCCGCGGCATAAAACACCGCCAGGTCTGGGTAACGCTCGCCGCGGTGGGCGCACTGGTCTCGCTGGTGATACTGGGACTCTACCTCTCCGATCCGGCCCGCCGGATCGAGCAGGCCGCCAATACCAAGGAGGTGGTCAATAACTACCGCACGCCGGCGAGCAATCTGGATCCCAGCGAGGTATGGATCGCCCGCTCCGAAACCGAGCTGCAGGGGTTGAAGCAGACGAATGCGGAGCTGCGCCGCCAGATGGACGAACTGCGCGGCCGGCTCGAAGACGTACAGCGCCAGCAGCGTGCGGGCGCCTCGGCGACGACCCGGGCGCTTCCACCGCCTCCTCCGCCTCGGAGTCAGTCTGTGGCCCCACCGTTGACCGGTAACACACCCTCAGCTCAACAAGCGAACGAGACTGCCCCAGCGACATCTGTCGAAGCGACATCCGCTGTCGCCAATCAACTGCTACCACCCCCTCCGCCCCCCAGGCGATTCGACAGCACTACTCGCCGCACGCCAAACGCATCCACCGGCGCGGGACCCGGCATCCTGGTGGTCGATCTCACGGCCAATCCCAACACAGGGGACAGCAAGGGTGCCGACGGGAATGCCAACAAGGGCGCGGGCACCGGCAAACCGGTCACACATCATGTCCGCGACTTTCTGCCGGCCGGGGCCTTCGCCAAGGCCGTCATGCTTTCCGGTCTCGACGCACCCACCGGCGGGCTCGCCAAGACCAACCCGCAGCCGGTGCTGCTGCGTCTGCTGGATCACGGCACCCTGCCCAACCGTTTCCGCTCCCGGGTGCGGGAGTGTTTCGTCACCGCAGCCGGCTTCGGGGACCTGGCCTCCGAGCGCGCCTACCTGCGGCTCGAGAAACTGAGCTGCGTGCTGCGTGACGGCACCGCGCTGGAGGTCGCCCTGAAGGGCTTCGTCGCCGGCGAGGACGGCAAGGCAGGGCTGCGCGGCCGGGTGGTGAGCAAGCAGGGACAGCTCATCGCCCGCGCCCTGGTCGCCGGAGTGGCCAGCGGGATCGGCAATGGTGTCGCTCAGTCGTTCACCTCCCTGTCCACCAGTGCCCTGGGCAACGTGCAGAACATCGACCCCGGCAACATCGCCCAATTTGGCGTCGCCAACGGCTTCGACTCGGCGCTCGATCGCATCGCCCAGTGGTATCTGGAACGGGCCAACGAGGTCTATCCGGTCCTCGAGGTGGACGCCGGCCGGGTGGTGGAGGTGGTGCTGAACGAAGGCCTCGAACTCGGGGTGGATATGCTCAAGAACGCCAACGACACCGGAGGATCCCCATGAAACCGACCCACCATCTGCTCGCTGGCCTGCTCGTGATCCTGGCGAGCGGCCTCTCCCCCGTAGCAGCCGAGCCGGCGCAGAGCTTCGCTGCCATCGAACAGGCCGTCCGCCAAGCC
Organism: Gammaproteobacteria bacterium; assembly: GCA_028694565.1. GTDB lineage: Bacteria > Pseudomonadota > Gammaproteobacteria > DSM-26407 > DSM-26407 > Thioalbus. The sequence goes on from JAQVKR010000443.1 coordinate 1,610, forward strand.
ATGCCGTCGACCCGCATCGATGCGATCGCACCCTCTCCGATTCCGGGGCTGGTGGAGGTCGTGGCCGGCCGGAATATCCTCTATGCGGACATCTCGGGCCGCTGGCTGGTGGTGGGCCACCTCTACGACCTGACAACCGCGCGGGACGTGACCGCCGAGCGCAAGACGCAGCTTGCGCGTCTCGACTGGAAGGCGTTGCCGTTTGACGCGGCGGTGCACTACGGCGAGGGACCCTTGCGGCTCGCTGTCTTCTCCGATCCCGACTGTCCCTGGTGCCGCAAGCTCCACCAGACGCTACGACAGGCCGAGGGCATCGAGGTATGGGAGATCATGTTCCCCGTTCCCGCCCTGCACCCGGAGGCCCGCGACAAGGCGGTGGCCATCCTCTGCGATGCGCGGCCAGCCGATGCGCTCATGCGTGTCATGGATGGAATGGCCAAGAACAGCGAGCCACCTGCCGCCGACTGCACCGAACGGGCGCGCGAACTCGTCGATCAGGCCATGGCCTTCGGCCGTGCCCATGGCGTTCAGGGCACCCCGACACTGGTCGCTCCGGATGGGCGCGTACACAACGGTTACCTGCCCATCGAGCAACTCAGAACCTGGCTGGAACAGGGCGCCGCCCGGTCCACGGATGGACCCGGTAGAGCGACACCGGACGCCAAAGCCGCGCGGGAGGTGGCGCAATGACCAAGGCGCTCTTTTCATCCCTGGCGCTGGTCCTGCTGGCCGGCTGCGCCGGCAACCCCAAGTATGCCTGCGGTGTACCCGATGGCGTGGGCTGCAAGCCCGTCGGCGAGATCTACCAGGCCTCGGTCACGGGTACCCTGCAGCGCGGTCGCGTCGATGGTGATGGCGGTGGCGACGAGAACGGCAACGATTCATCCGACCGGCCGCGTGCAAACGCAACGGACGCGCCCATCATCGCCACGGTGCAGCCGGGCGATCCGCTGCTGACGCGGCCAAGACACATCCGCGTCTGGATCGATCGCTGGGAGGACAAAACAGGCGATCTCCACGACGAGACCTACCTCTACCTGCGGCTGGACAACGGCACCTGGCGGCTCGGGCAATGATCGGCCTCACCGACATCAAACAGCGCGTCACCCACGAGGTCCGGCAATGGTTCCGGGAGGAATCACCGGGTAGCGCCTACGCCGCCGGTGATCTGCCGCCTTCGTTGCGCACCGCGCGCCTGCTGGCCGAGCACCACCCACTGGCCGGCCTCTTGCCCTACGAGCGTTTCGACCCGCAGACCCAGCTGTTCTTCAACGAGGACAGCGTGGGT
>JAQVKR010000444.1 GCA_028694565.1 Gammaproteobacteria bacterium
CTCCAGGCGCTTGGCGATGATGGGATCGTCGGAGGTATAGACCATCACCTCGAACCCCTCCCCGACGAGAATCTCCGCCGCCTCCAGGGTGGCGGTGATGTCGGGGAACAGGGTCTTCTGGTCGCCGAGCACCTCGAGCTTCACCAGGTTGTGGCCGTCGAGCAGCTCGCGTGCCAGGCGGCAGGTTCGGACGGCATCCTCGGCGGTGTAGCAGCCGGCCGTGTTGGGCAGGATGGTGTAGCGATCCGGCGGGATGACGTCGAGGAGATTGGGCTCGCCCGGATTCTGGCCGATGTTGGTGCGCCGGATGGCCACCGTGACGATCTCCGCCCCGCTGGCCTCGATGGCCTGGCGCGTCTCCTCCAGGTCCTTGTATTTTCCGGTGCCCACCAGCAGGCGGGAATGATAGGTCTTGCCGGCGACAACCAGGGTGTCGTCGGCCGGGGTCGGTGCGTCCTGGGTCATGCTGGAATCCTGAACGGGCTGAGGGCTGGAATTAAAGGGCTGAGTATACCGCGCCACACCCGGATCTGCCCATCCGGAGGCGCTGCGCGGCGGCTCACGGGCAACGGGCGCAGCCGGCGGCGCCGGGCGAACCGCCGCCGATTGCCTGCACGATCTCGACCCGGTCGCCGGGCTGGAGGCGTGTCGCGGCGTGGGCGCTGCGGGGTATGATTTCGTGGTTGATCTCGACGGCGAGCCGGCGCCCCGCGTAGCCGAGCTCAACCAGGAGCCGCTCCAGGCTGGCGCCATCGGAGACGCTGCGGGATTGTCCGTTGACGGTGATATCCATGACCGCAAAGGGTACCGGGACCCCGCCGGGACGGTCAATCGGCAGGACTTGCAAGACCCGGCGTTTTCTGGAGAAATGCGGTTCCATGCACGAGTGGAATGAAGACATCATCGCGGTCGAGACCGCCGTCACGCTGGATGGCCTGTTCCGGGAGCGGGTGCACCGCACTCCCGACAGCGTCGCCTACCGCCAGTTCGACCGCCGCGACCGCCTGTGGGTGGACACCACCTGGCGCGAGGTGGCGCGGCAGGTGGCACGCTGGCAGGAGGGCATGACGCGGGAGGCGCTGAAGCCGGGAGACCGGGTCGCCATCGTGCTGCGCAACTGTCGCGAATGGGTGGAATTCGACCAGGCGGCCCTCGGACTCGGGCTGGTGGTGGTGCCGCTCTACACCGACGACCGGCCCGACAGCGCGGCCTACATACTCAACGACGCGGCCGCCAAGCTGCTCCTGATCCAGGATGACACCCAGTGGCGCCGCCTGTGCTCGGCCGACGAGAGCCTGCCGGCCCTGCAGCGGGTGCTGGTGCTGGAGCACAAGGCGGGGGCCAGTGACGACGACCCCCGCGTCATTCACGTGGATCAATGGCTCCCACGCGGCGAGCACGATGTGCGGCATGGCGAACACGGCAGCCACTCCCTGGCCTCCATCGTCTACACCTCGGGCACCACCGGCCGGCCCAAGGGGGTGATGCTGAGCCACCACAACATGCTCGCCATCGCCCATGCCAGCCTGACCATGGTCTCGGTCTACCGCGAGGACACCTTCCTCTCCTTCCTGCCCCTGTCCCACACCCTGGAGCGCACCGGCGGCTACTACCTGCCGATGATGGCCGGCTCCACGGTGGCGTTCTCCCGCTCGGTCCAGCAGCTGGCCGAGGATCTCCAGACCATCCGCCCCACGGCGCTGATATCGGTGCCGCGCATCTACGAGCGCGTCTACGCCCGGCTCGGGGACCAACTGCGGAAGAAGCCCCTCGCCCGCTGCCTGTTCAGGGCCGCCGCCGCGCTGGGCTGGCGCCGCTTCCAGGTGAACCAGGGGCGCGCCAGCCGCTGGCTCTCGCCGCAACTGCTGCTGTGGCCGCTGCTGCGGCGGCTGGTGGCGGACAAGGTTCTTGCCCGCCTCGGCGGCCGCCTGCGGGTCGCCGTGAGCGGCGGGGCCGCGCTCCCGTTCTCCGTGGCCCGCACCTTCATCGGGCTCGGGCTGCCCATTCTCCAGGGCTACGGCCTGACGGAGACCAGTCCGGTGGTCAGCGTGAACACCCTCGAGGACAACGAGCCGGCCAGCGTCGGCCTGCCCCTGCGCGGCGTGGAGGTGAGAATCGGCGAGAACGACGAACTGCTGGTCCGGGGGCCCGGGGTGATGCAGGGCTACTGGAACAACCACGCCGCCACCACCCAGACCATCGACAGCGAGGGCTGGCTGCACACCGGCGATCAGGCCCGTATCGGGCACGGACATCTCTACATCACCGGGCGGATCAAGGACATCCTGGTGCTCTCCAACGGCGAGAAGGTGCCCCCCGGCGACATGGAGTCGGCCATCGCCCTCGCCCCCCTCTTCGATCAGGTGCTGGTGCTGGGCGAGGGACGCCCCTTCCTGAGCGCCCTGGTGGTGCTCAACGGCGAACACTGGGTGACGCTGGCCCGGCAGCTCGGGCTGGACGCCTTCGACCCGGCGAGCCTGCTGGACAACCGGCTGCGCAACCAGCTGATCACGCACATGCGCGATCTGCTCGCCGATTTTCCCGGTTACGCCAAGGTCCGGCGCGTGGTCCCCATGCTGGACGCCTGGACGGTGGAGAACGGCCTGCTCACGCCGACCCTGAAAACCAGGCGCGCGCAGGTGCTGGAGCGCTACCGCAAGGAGGTTGAGCTGCTGTACGGAGAGTTGTCCTGAGCCCCGCCGGCATCAAACCCGGGCCCGGGGAATTGACCTGTCCGCCGGTTCGCATAGAATAAGACGCCTTCGCGGGTGTAGTTCAATGGTAGAACAGGAGCTTCCCAAGCTTCTAACGTGGGTTCGATTCCCATCACCCGCTCCAATTCAGCTTCCATGGAAATCCACTGAGTTCCATAAGCCGTTGTCAGCAAAGAG
>JAQVKR010000445.1 GCA_028694565.1 Gammaproteobacteria bacterium
AGGCCCGGGCGGGGCGGCGGCGCGATCGGAGCGGCCGGCTCCGAGCCGTCCGGCCGCGGGGACGGCGTTGCCTCCGCGCCCTCCCCGGCCATGCCGGCCGCGGGCGCGGTGGCGGGCGCCGGCTGATCCTCGGTGATGTTGCTGCGCCACCAGACCACGGTCAGGGCGATGATGCCGCCGACGATGGCGTAGGTAATCCAGCGCACCGGGCGGTCGCTCATGCGCGCCTGGGCGCGCGCCGGCTTGCGCATGACCCGGGGCGGCTCCGTCCAGCCGGCACCCTCCACCCCGTCGAGCTGAACCAGCAGATCGTCGGTGGGCAACCCCATCAGGCGGGCATAGCTGCGCAGGTAGCCGCGCATGAACACGGGGCCCGGGCCGGCATCGTAATTGTCGGTCTCGAGCGCATCGATGATGCTCCGGGTCAGGTGCAGCTGTGCGGCCACCTCGGCTGCGCTCAGGCCGCGGGCTTCCCGCGCGGCGCGCAACAGCGACCCGGGCTGGGGCCGGTCGCCTTGGCTGTTCTCCCCGGAGGGATCGACTGCGGTTTCCATCATTGATTCCCTGTCTGCATCAGCAATCGATTCTCCTCGGAATCCGGGAACCGGGCGCGCAGCAGCAACGCGTAGCTCGCCGCCCGGTCGTCGTCACCGGCGGCGCGGGCCAGGCGTATACCGAGCCACAGGCTCTGCGGCGTCTGTTCGGAAACTTTCAGAAACCGGTCCAGGTAATCCTGGGCCAGCTCCCGGTTGCCGCGCTCGAATTCGATGCGGGCGAGCTGGTAGAGGGACTTCGGCAGGCGGCTGTTGTTGCCCAGCGCACTGCGGAAATACTGCTCCGCCTGCTCGTTCCTGCCCGCCAGCAGGGCGCACTGGCCGGCATTTTCATAGGCCATGGCCGGCGTGCGGTAGAGCGGATTGTCCAGTGCCAGCTGGAACTCCCGGTCGGCGTCGTCGTAGCGCTTGAGCTCGCACAGGAACACGCCGTAGTTGTTGTGCGCCTCGGAGTATTTGGGCTGCAGCTCCAGTGCCCGCCTGAACGAGCTCTCGGCCGCGTCGTATTCGCGCAACCGGGCCCTGAGCAACCCCATGGCGTGGTGGGCCGAGGGCAGGCGCGGGTCCTCCTGCAGCGCACGCTGCAGCTTCGACATGGCGAGATCGGGACGGCCGCCCTCCATGTAGGCGACCCCGAGATTGGTATAGATCTCCGCCTTGGTCGGCTCCCGGTCCACGCCGGGAATGGTCGTGACCGGCTCGGTACGGCTCTGCATCGTGTTGCAGCCGGCCAGGGCCAGCACCAGGATCAGGAGCCAGCTCCCGTTCAACGCCTTCCTCATCACACTTGTCCTCCCTGCAGGGCGATGCGCCGGGTGCGGCGGGTCCGGTCGGCAACCCGCCCCACGAGCTGTCCGCAGGCGGCGTCGATGTCCGCGCCCCGGGTCTTGCGGGTCACGGTGGTGAAACCCGCCGCGATCAGGATGTTGCGGAACTCGTCGATGGTGGCATCGTCCGGACAGCCGTAAGGCGCGCCCGGGAACGGATTGAAGGGTATCAGGTTGATCTTGGACGGCAGCCCCTTGAGCACCCGGCACAGGGCGCGGGCATGGGCCGGCGAATCATTGATGCCGGCCAGCAGGACGTACTCGATGGTTACCCGGCGCCGGTCGTTTTCACCCAGGTAGCGCCGGCAGGCGGCCAGCAACTCCCGGATGGGATACTTGCGGTTGATGGGAACCAGCTCGCTGCGCAGCGCGTCGTCCGGCGCATGGAGGGACACGGCGAGACTGACGTCGCTGAGCTCGGCCAGCCGATCGAGGGCCGGCACGACCCCCGCGGTGCTCAGGGTGACCCGGCGCTTGGACAGGCCGTAGGCGAGATCATCCATCATCAGGTTGGTGGCGCGGACCACGTTGTCGAGGTTGAGCAGGGGCTCGCCCATGCCCATCAACACCACGTTCGTGATCATCCGCTCGCGGCCCGAGTCGGGCGCGGGATCCAGCTCCCGCACCGCCAGCCAGACCTGGCCGATGATCTCGCCGCAGGTGAGATTGCGGTTGAATCCCTGCCGGGCCGTGGAGCAGAAGGTGCAGTCCAGGGCGCATCCCACCTGGGAGGAGACGCACAGCGTTCCGCGCCCCTCCTCGGGAATGAACACGGCTTCGACGCAGTTGCCGTCGGCCAGGCGCAGCAGCCACTTGCAGGTGCCGTCGGTGGAGCGCTGCTCCAGGGCGACCTCGGGCAGACGCACCTCGGCGACCTCGGCGAGGCGGGCCCGGAGCGCCTTGCCCAGGTTGGTCATGGCCTCGAAATCGACGACGCCATGCTGGTGAATCCACTGCATTACCTGGGCGGCGCGGAACGGCTTCTCGCCCAGTTCCGTGAAAAAGGCCGCGAGGCCCTCACGGTCCAGGTCCAGAAGGTTGATCCTGCGCGTCGTCGTCGCGGCCATGGGCATGGGTCGGGGGGGCCGGCGGCCTGACGCCGCCGGCGCTCCGGATTCAGCGGGTACGGGGGCAGATCTCCCCTTCCTTGAAGAAGAAGGCGATCTCGGTCTTGGCGGTGTCGGGGCCATCGGAGCCGTGCACGGCGTTCTCGTCGATGGTGGAGGCGAAATCGGCCCGGATGGTGCCCGGCGCGGCCTCCTTCGGGTTGGTGGCGCCCATCACCTCGCGGTGCTTGGCGATGGCGTCCTCGCCTTCCAGCGCCTGGACCATCACCGGGCCGGAGGTCATGAACGCCACCAGGTCGTTGAAGAAGGGACGTTCCCGGTGCACGGCATAGAAGCCCTCCGCCTGCTCGCGGCTCAGGTGCAGCATCCGGGCGGCGACGATGCGCAGGCCCGCCTTCTCGAACCGGCTGTAGATTTCACCGATGACATTCTTCGCCACGG
>JAQVKR010000446.1 GCA_028694565.1 Gammaproteobacteria bacterium
AGCGCCGCCGCCGGCGAGGCGATGTGGACCCGGGAGTTCCCCGATCCCGACGGCGGCCCCGCACGCAGCTGTTCCACCTGCCACACCACGGACCTGAAGCAGTCCGGCACCCATGCCCGCACGGGCAAGACCATCGAGCCGATGGCGCCGTCGGTCAACCCGGAGCGGCTGACCGACGCGAAGAAGATCGAGAAGTGGTTCCTGCGCAACTGCAAGTGGACCCTGGGCCGGGAATGCACGCCGCAGGAAAAGGGTGATTTCCTCGTCTACATCAAGCTGCAGTAATCCGGCAGCGCAACTTTCAGCCTTGGACAGGAGGTGGGACATGAACAGAAACAGAGGTGGAATCCGGATGCTGCTGCCGATCGCGCTGGCGCTCGGCACCACGGCCGCGACGGTCATGGCCTCGGACGATGAGCGGGGCGGGTACGGCGAGCGCGGGGAGACCCGGGTATACGGCGGCTACGGAGCCGATGCAGTGCTGCCCTCCGGCGCCTTCATGGGGGAGCCGGGCGGCACCAGCCGCCGCGGCGTGGCGCCGGTGGCCAATGAGCTCTACCGGGAGGATTGCGGCGGCTGTCACTTCGCCTACCAGCCCGGGCTGCTTCCCGCCCGCTCCTGGGATAGGATGCTGGGAGGGCTTGCCGATCACTTCGGCGAGAATGCCGAGCTGCCCGGGGACGAGGTGAAGGTCCTGCGCGACTACCTGATGGCCAATGCCGCCGATGCCAGCGACTACCGGCGCTCGCGCAAGATTGCCGGTTCCATCATGCCGGAGGAGGCGCCCCTGCGGATTTCCGCGACCCCGTACTTCGTCCGCAAGCACGACGAGCTGCCCCGGCGCGTGGTGCAGGACAATCCCGATGTGCGCTCCTTCAGCAACTGCAATGCCTGCCATACCCGCGCCGAGGCCGGTTCATACCGCGAAGGCGAGATCCGGATCCCGGGCTATGGCCGCTGGGAAGACGACTGAACCATCATGAGGCGCCTGCTCATCCCGATCCTGCTCGTCGCCCTTCTGGGCGGAGGTGCGTCCTGCGCCTTCGCCGGGGGGGGTGACGAGGGGCGCGGCAGGGATCATCATGGCCGCGACGGGGATATCGGCCACCGCGAAGCGCGGAAGCTGGTTCGCGAGGGAGTGATCCTGCCGCTCTCGCAGATCATGCAGCGGATCCGGGAAACCCGCGAGGGCCGGATCATCGAAGTGGAGCTGGAGCACAAGGGCGAGCGGTATACCTATGAGGTGGAGCTGCTCGACGAGCATGGCCAGGTCTGGGAGATGAAGATCGACGCCGCCAGCGGCCAGTTGGAGAAACTGGAACAGGAGGACTGAGGGGTGCGCCTGCTACTGGTCGAGGATGATGCGGCCCTGTCGCGACGGCTGAAATCCGATCTCACCGCCGCGGGCTACGCCGTGGATGTGGCGGACAACGGCATCGACGGCGAGTTCATGGGTGACGAGGAGCCCTACGACGGGATCATTCTCGATCTCGGCCTGCCGGGGCGCCCGGGGCTGGAGGTGTTGCGCAACTGGCGCAGCCGCGGCAGTGCCGTGCCCGTGGTCGTGCTCACCGCCCGCGACGCCTGGCACGAGCGGGTCGACGGCCTCAAGGCCGGCGCCGACGACTACCTGGGCAAGCCTTTCCACGTGGAGGAACTGCTGGCTCGGCTCTCGGCGGTGCTGCGCCGCCGCCACGGCCGGGCCGATGAGCAGATCAGCTGCGCGGGGCTGATGCTGGACGAGGACCGGCAGACGGTCACCACCGCCGCGGGCGAGTCCTTCGACCTCACCGGCACCGAGTTCCGCCTGCTGCGCTACTTCATGCTGCACCCCGGGCAGGTGCTGTCCAAGACCCGCCTCACCGAACATGTCTACGAGGGCGATGCGGACCGGGACAGCAACGTCATCGAGGTCTATGTGAACCGGCTGCGGCAGAAGTTCGGCAAGTCGCTCATCGAGACCCGCCGCGGCCAGGGCTACATCTTCGGGGACAACCACCGGTGAACTCCCTCGAGCGGCGGCTCCAGGCCGGGCTGGCGGTCAGCCTGGTGCTGCTCATGGGGCTGCTCTGGTGGCTGGTGAACATGGCCATCGGCCGGCTCACCGAGGACTACGTGGCCTCCCGCCTCAGCCATGACGGTGAGACCCTGCTCGCGGCCGTCGCCTTCGGACCCGACGGCGCCCCGGTCCTCGACGCGGGACGCCTCAACGTGGTCTACGAGCAGCCCCTCTCGGGACACTACTACCTGATCCTGCCGGAGGCGGGCGAGCCGCAGCACTCGCCCTCCAGCTGGGACACGCCGCTCGAGGTGGCGGCCCTGGAACCCGGGCGGCGGCGGGTCTGGCAGCTGGACGGCCCCATCGGCCAGCGCCTGCTGGTCTGGTCCGGAGGCTTCCGCAAGCAGGGGCACGCCCTCACCATCGCCGTCGCCGAGGACCTCTCCCCGCTGGCCGGCAGCCTGCGCCGTTTCAACGGCTATTTCGCCGCCCTGGTGGGACTGGTGCTGTTGGTGACGCTCGGGGTGCAGCAGGTGGTGGTGCGCAAATCCTTCCGTCCCCTGCGCCGGGTGCGCGAGGAAATCCGGCGCCTGGAGGAGGGGGAGATCGGCCAGTTGCCGGAGAATGTGCCCGCCGAGGTGCGGCCCCTGGTGGTGGAGGTCAACCACCTGCTCGATCTGGTCGCCCAGCGCCTGCAGCGCTCCCGCAACGCCCTGGGCAACCTGGCCCACGCCCTCAAGGGACCGCTGCACCTGGTCACCCAGATTACCCGCGGCGAGGCGCTGGCGGATCGGCCGGAGGTGGCCGCCGAGCTGGAGCAGCATACCGACCGCATCCGCCAGCTCATGGAGCGGGAGCTGCGGCGGGCGCGCCTGGCGGAGA
>JAQVKR010000447.1 GCA_028694565.1 Gammaproteobacteria bacterium
ATTCACCAATAAAGATTTAAATCTTTGTTCCAGATCTTTATAGAAAAAATAACTCTCTTTCTTATATTCTACCAAAGAATCCTCCCGACCTGGTCCATCTCCACAGTCGCCGCGGGGCCGATCTCTGGGGTGGATTGGCGGCTCGGCTCGCCGACGTCCCCACGGTGCTGAGCCGGCGCGTGGACAACCCGGAGCCGCGCTGCCTGGCGGCCCTGAAGTACCGCCTCTACCATCATGTGGTCGCCATCTCGGGGGGCATCCGGCGGGTGCTGCTGAGCGAGGGGGTTCCGGCGTCGAAGGTCAGTTGCGTGCACAGCGCGATGGACACGGAACGCTATCGCCCCGATGGCGATCATGCCTGGCTCTGCTCCGAGTTCGACCTGCCGGCGGAGGCGAGGGTGATCGGCATGATCGCCCAGTTCATTCCGCGCAAGGGGCATCATGTGCTGCTGGATGCGGTGCCGGCGGTGCTGGCGCGCCACCCGGAGGCGCGCTTCCTGCTCTTCGGCCACGGCCCGCTGCGGCGGGAGATCGCGGATCGGGTCCGGCGGGAGGGGCTGGAGGCGGCGGTGCGGCTGCCCGGTTTCCGCGATGACCTGCCGCGCATCCTGCCCGCCCTCGACCTCGTGGCACATCCGGCCGCCAGGGAGGGCCTCGGGGTGGCCCTGCTGCAGGCCGCCGCCTGCGGCGTACCCATCGTCGCCGGCGCCGCCGGGGGGATTCCCGAAATCGTCCTGCACGGGGAGAACGGCTGGCTGGTGGCGCCGGCAGACGCGGCGGGCTTCGCGGTGCGCATCAACGCGCTGCTGGACGATCCCGAACAGGCGGCCGCCTTCGGCCGGGCGGGCCGGCGGCTGGTGAGGGGAGAATTCACCATCGCCGCCATGGCGGCCGGTAACCTGGACGTCTACCGGCGGGTGCTGAAGGCCAAGGGCTGACCGGGGGAGGGGTGGTGCCCGCGACACGTTCCATGCGGCGGCATGCCCCCCGGAACGGGACAAGACGGCCAATCAGCCGGTACAGTGGGCCGGGCGCGGCTGCTGCGGACGGGCCGGCGGGCGCATGACAGCGGCCGCATGACAGCGGCCGCCCCGCCGGAGCGGTGGCCGGCCCCCATGCTGGAAGAGAGCTCTATAGATGCGAAACGCCTACCGCCGGATGCGCACCCTGCTGCTGGGCCCCCTTGCCGCGCGGCTGCGGCGCCCGGCGGGCGCGACGGCCCGCGGCCGGCAGCGGCTGGTCATGACCCTGCTGGTGCGCGACGAGGCGGACATCATCCGCCAGAATGTCGAGTTCCACCTGCGCCACGGCGTCGATTTCATCATCGCCACCGTCAACCGCTCCCGGGACGGTACCCGCGAGATCCTGGAGCCGTATGCGCGGAGCGGTGTCCTGCGCCTGATCGACGAGCCCGGCGATGAGTTCACCCAGTCCCGCTGGGTCAACCGCATGGGACAACTGGCGCTCGAGCGCCACGGGGCGACGCAGCTGTTCCACGCCGACGCCGACGAATTCTGGTTTCCCCGCAGCGGCGACCTGAAGGACGAACTCCTCGAACGTCCATTGCTGGACCTGCTCCAGGTTCCCGTCACCAACATCCTGCTCCAGGACCGGGGCGGCGCCGAGTCGTTTCCCCGCGACACCATCCAGCGGGTCATCGGCGCATACGCCGCTCCCGACATCCGGGAGGCGTCGAAACGGCGCTCGCTCTACCTGTTCCGCCATCCCCCCAAGGTGCTGCTGCGCTGCGCGCGCGGCCTGCCGCCGGTCACCAACGGCAACCACCGGGTCCGGGACGGGAAGCGCTGCCTGACGGCGCCGTCACGCGACATCACGATCTACCACTATCCCCTGCGCGGCTGGGAGCAGTTCCGGTCCAAGGTGATCAACGGGGGCGGGGCGCTGCGGAACAACACCAGCGATGACGCCAACACCGGCTGGCACTGGCGGCGCTGGTACCAGGCCTACCTCGACGGGCGCCTGGAGGAGGAATACCGCCTCCTGCTGCTGCGCGGCGCGGAGGTGGGGCCGCTGCAGCGCGAGGGAGTCATCGAGGAAGAGCGGCAGCTCAGCGGACTGCTGCGTGAACTGGGAGAGCCGGCAAACAGCGCGGCGGGGCGGGAACTCCCCTCCGCAGGCCCGGCATGATGGCGGGAACCGGCCAGCCATGAATCGCATGGAACGCTTGAACGTCCTGTTTCTGACCCAGGGGGAAGCCACGCCCAGCACCCGGGTGCGGGTGCTCGATCTGCTGCCGGCGCTCGCGCGCCGGGGCATCCATGCCGATGTGCTCCCCTTTCCCGGCGGCGTGCTGCGGCGGCTGCGGGTACTGGCCCGCTGCCGCCGCTACCGGGTCGTCTGCATCCAGAAGAAGCTGCCCTCGCGCCTGTTCCTCGCCCTGCTGCGCGGCTTCTCCCGACGCCTGCTGCTCGACTTCGACGACGCCATCTACCGCCATCACTCCAGCGACCCGGACAGCCGCAGCCGGACCCGGGAAATCCGCTTCCGGCGCCTGCTCGGGCGGTGTGACCTGGTGGTGGCCGGCAACCGGATCCTGGCCGGGACGGCCCGCGGCCTGGCCGCCACGCCGGTGGCCATCGTTCCCTCCGCGGTGGAGACCCGCGGCATCCCGGTGAAAGACGGCTGGAACGCCAGGCCCGTGGTGGGCTGGGTGGGCGGCGCGAACAACCTGCCGTTCCTGAGGCTCTGGGAACGGCCGCTGGCGCGGCTGGCCCGGCGCCGACCGTTCGTGCTGCGGATACTCTCCAGCGAGACCCTTGCGATGGAGGGGCTGGAAGTGGAGTTCGTGCCCTGGTCGCTGGAGCGGCAGGCGGAGGAGATCGCCCGCTTCGACGTGGGTCTGATGCCGCTGCCCGAC
>JAQVKR010000448.1 GCA_028694565.1 Gammaproteobacteria bacterium
TCGGCGTACTCTGCATCCAGAAAACCCTGGCCAGGAATCGTCTCCACGGCCTCGCCGCAGGCCTCGGCGCGGTGACGGCCGATGCCCTCTACGGCCTGCTGGCGGGACTCGGCATCACGGCGTTGACCCACCTGCTGCTGGACGCCAGAACCCCGATCCAGCTGGGGGGCGGCCTGTTTCTCTGCTACCTGGGCTATCGCACCTTCACCGCGGACACCGCGGCGCAGGCCGCGAGGGTCGGCTGCACAGGCATCGGAAGCACCTATCTCTCCACGCTGCTGCTGACGCTGGCCAATCCCGTGACCATTCTGTCCTTCATGGCCATCTTCGCGGGCATGGGTGCGTATGCGCGCGGCGGCGGCGATACCCTGATGCTCGTATTCGGCATATTCTCCGGCTCGGCAGGCTGGTGGCTGCTTCTCAGCGGTCTTGCCGACCGGTTCGGCCGGCGTCTTCTGAAGCAGGGCTCCTCGGGCCTGAACCGGGTTTCCGGCGCCCTGCTCGCCGGCTTCGGCCTCCTCGCGCTGCTGTCCAGCGGCGGATGAGGAGCGATCGCGGGGTGACGCCGGCGCCGCGCCGGCGGAGAGCCGCAACGAGCTGGACACCGACAGCCCCAACGGCGTCTGAGCAGCCCCGCCGCCCGTTCCCCCCCGGGGCCCCCCGGCCCCCGGCTTTTTTGCAGCTCCCGCCTCCCGTTGCGGTCAACGCTCTGGTAAAGTCCGGCTTGGAAGACATCCGGCGTCATCACGACCCCGCAGCCACGGAGGGCATGGCCTTCCCGCGCCGGTGAAAGAGCGGACCCCGAGCATCCTGTCCACACACCGCCGATCATGAAGCGCTCCGCCTGGATTGCCCTCGCCATCGCCCTGGCCGCCACCCTCTGGCTCCTGTCCGGACAGCTGGGGCGGAGCGGGCGGGAAGCGCCCGCCTCCCCCACCGTCGAGACGGACGCCCCGCCGGCCAGGCCGGTCCGGGTACGCCGGATCGAAGCCGCCCCCGTCATCCGGGAAGTCCTCGTGCACGGAAACACCGCACCCGCCCGCGCCGCCACCCTGCGGGCGGAAACCGCCGGCCGGGTCGTGGCCGTCGAGGTTCCGCGCGGCTCGGTGGTCGAGGCCGGCCAGGTGCTGATCCGGCTCGACGAGGCGGACCGCCCGGCCCGGCTGCGCGAGGCCGAGGCGCTGGTCGCCCAGCGCGAACTGGAGTACCGGGGCGCCCGATCGCTGGAGCAGAAGGGGCTCAACGCGGAGACCCAGATGGCCGCGGCACGCGCACTGCTGGAATCGGCCCGGGCCCAGCGCGAGAGCATCCGCACCGACATCGGGCGCACCCGCATCCGCGCGCCGTTCCGGGGCGTCCTGGAGGAGCGCACGGTGGAGGTGGGCGACGCGCTCGGCGTCAACGATCCGGCCGCCACCGTGGTGGAGCTGGATCCCCTGATCGTCACCGGCCAGGCCTCCGAACGGGAGGTGGGGCTGCTCGGAGCCGGCATCCCGGGGCGCGCCCGGCTGATCAACGGCACCGAATTCGAAGGCCGGCTGCGCTATATCGCCGCCCGGGCGGATCCCGCCACCCGCACCTTCACCGTGGAGCTCGAGGCCGGGAACCCCGGCCACCGCATACCGGCGGGCACCACCGCCGAGTTGCGCCTGCCGGTCCGCACCGAAAAGGCCCACCGCCTCTCGCCCGCCCTGCTCGCGCTGGACGACGGCGGCCGGCTGGGGGTGAAGACGGTGGATGACGCCGGGGTGGTCCATTTCCATCCCGTCGACATCGTCCGCAGCGACGCCGAGAGCCTGTGGGTGGCCGGACTGCCCGATCCGGCCCGCATCATCACTGTCGGCCAGGGCTTCGTGCGCGACGGCGATCGCGTCGAGGCGGTGGCCGAGTAATCGCCCGCCGGCCGCCCCCCATCATGCGGGAACGCACCAGCCTCATCGACGCCGCCTTCCACCGCAGCCGGACCGTGCTGCTCACCCTGGCGCTGATCCTGGCCAGCGGCACCCTCGCCTACCTCACCATCCCCAAGGAGGCCGAGCCCGACGTCGCCATCCCCATCATCTACGTTTCCATGAGCCACGAGGGCATCTCCCCGGCGGACGCGGAGCGGCTGCTGGTGCGGCCCATGGAGAAGGAGCTGCAGACCATCGAGGGGGTGAAGGAGATGCGCTCCACCGCCGGCGAGGGCCACGCCTCGGTGCTGCTGGAGTTCGATGCCGGGTTCGACAGCGACCAGGCGCTGCAGGACGTGCGCGAAAGGGTGGACATCGCCGAGGCGGAGCTGCCGGAGGAGACCGAGAAGCCGTCGGTGAACGAGGTCAACGTGGCGCTGTTCCCGGTGCTGGTGATGACCCTCTCCGGCGATGTGCCCGAGCGCACCCTGCTGGCCCTGGCCCGGGCGCTGAAGGACCGCATCGAGGGGCTCACCGAGGTGCTGGAGGTGGAGATCGCCGGCGACCGCGAGGAGGCGGTGGAGGTGATCGTGGACCCGCTGGTGCTGGACAGCTACCGCATCAGCTACGAGGAGCTCATCCGCTTCATCCAGCGCAACAACCGCCTGGTGGCCGCCGGCGCCCTGGATACCGGCGAGGGCCGCTTCGCGGTCAAGGTGCCCGGCCTGTTCGAGAGCGCGCAGGACGTGCTCGGCCTGCCGGTGAAGGTGAGCGGCGATCGGGTGGTCACCTTCGGCGACGTGACCAGCGTGCGCCGCACCTTCAAGGACCCCACCGGCTTCGCCCGGGTGAACGCCCGGCCGGCCATCAGCCTGGAGGTCTCCAAGCGGGTGGGCGAGAACATCATCGAGACCAGCGCGAAGGTGCGCGCCCTGGTGGCCGCCGAACAGGCCAACTGGCCGCCGGGCGTGGAGGTGAGCTACAT
>JAQVKR010000449.1 GCA_028694565.1 Gammaproteobacteria bacterium
ATGGCGTCCCGGCCGTCGGTCTTGGCCCGGTACATGGCCGTGTCGGCGGCCCGAAGCACGTCATCGGCGCTGTCCTCCCCGGCGGGGAACAGCGCGATGCCGATGCTCGGGGTGACGTGCAGGCGCTGGCCGAAGGGACTGTACGGGTGGGACAGGGCGGCGCGGACCCGCTCCGCGATCTGCTGCGCCTCCTGTGCCGCGATCTCCTGGTCCGCGCCCAGCTCGGCCAGCAGCACCACGAACTCGTCGCCGCCCAGGCGCGCGGCGATGTCCTGGTGGCGGATGCAGGCCGGGAGGCGGCGGGCGGTCTCCTGGAGCAGGGCGTCGCCCACCGGGTGGCCGAGGGAGTCGTTGATGCGCTTGAACCGGTCGAGGTCGATGAACAGCAGCGCGCCCAGCTGGCCCGAGCACCGGCTGCGCTCCAGCGTCAGCTGCAGCCGCTCGAGCAGCAGCCGCCGGTTGGGCAGCTCGGTGAGGGTGTCGTAGTGGGCCTGGCGGCGGATCAGGGCCTCGGCGGTCTTGCGCTCGGTGAAGTCCTCGACGATGCCCACCCCGGCGATGATCTCCCCGCCGATGTTGCGCACGCCGCTGAAGAAACCGCGGATGGGCGTGCTCTTCACGGCGGTGAGGGATTCGTATACCCCCTCGTAGTAGCCCTGGCCGCTGGCGAGGGAGTCGCGCAGCGCCGCCTTGAGCCGCCCGTCGCGCAGCTTGCCGGGCATGTCCAGCCCGATGAGCTGCCGGCGGCTGGAGCCGACGATGCCCACGAAGGCCTCGTTGCAGTCGAGGATCAGGCCGTTGCGGTCGTAGTGCAGCATGCCCAGCGGCGAGTGGCTGAAGATGAGCCGGTAGCGCTCCTCGCTCTCCCGCAGGGCCTCTTCCCGGACCGCCGCCTCGATGCGCAGCGCCGTGTTGAGCCGCAGGTTGTTGTGCATGCGCCGGGCGTTGAGCAGCATGATGCTGTAGTAGAGCGCCACCATCGCGGCCACCGCCAGGGAGAGCTCGCCGCCGTGGGCGAGATGGCGGATGCCCAGCGGCAGCAGGCACAGGCTGATGAAGGTGGCGCTGGAGCGCCAGGAGGGGGCGAGGGTGGTGAGAGAGCCGCCCGCCATCCCGGCCAGGACCAGGGTCAGGAAGGCCTGGCGGCTGAAGTCCCCGGGGGTGAACAGCAGCAGGCCGGCGCTGCCCCAGGCCGCGCCGGAGGCCACGGCGCCGACCAGGAAGCGCCGCTCCCAGCGGAGGGCGTCATCGGCGGGCGGGCGGCGGTGATAGGCGGCGTTGAGAAGGGTGCGGGCGATGCTGACCAGGATCAGGACCGCCAGCCAGGTGGCCAGGACCGCGCCCGGGATGTAGCCGCTGTGGGCCCAGGCGAGCACCAGGGCCACGGCCACCGAGCCCGGCAGGACCAAAGGAAGCCCGCCGAAGAGCAGCTTCACCTGCTCGCGGTGTATGAGCTCCTCGGCGCGCGTGCCACCGGAAGCCACGCCGGGTGGGGCGGTCATCGTTCTTTCACCCTGGCTCCGTGGTGGGGTGATCCGGACATCGCCGGTCGATTGACCAGTCTAGCCAACCGGGGGGCTGCAGAACCTGACGGATCCGACAGAAGCGCAGGCCGGTCGTCGACCGGCCGTCGGAGGATATGGTGGGCCCACCAGGACTCGAACCTGGAACCAAGGGATTATGAGTCCCCTGCTCTGACCATTGAGCTATAGGCCCGGGTGGCGGGCATTATAGCCCGTCTGGGTCCGGCGGGGAGGGTTCGCGCCCCCGGGCTCCGGGGGCGCGGGGGCCTCAGTCCATGTCCAGGAAGCTGCGCAGCTGCTCGGAGCGGCTGGGATGGCGCAGCTTGCGCAGGGCCTTGGCCTCGATCTGGCGGATGCGCTCGCGGGTGACGTCGAACTGCTTGCCCACTTCCTCGAGGGTGTGGTCGGTGTTCATGCCGATGCCGAAGCGCATGCGCAGCACCTTCGCCTCGCGGGCGGTGAGGCCGGAGAGCACCGACTGGGTGGCCTCGAACAGCCCCTGGCGGGTGGCGGAATCCACCGGCGACTCGATGGTCACGTCCTCGATGAAATCGCCCAGGTGCGAGTCCTCGTCGTCGCCGATGGGCGTCTCCATGGAGATGGGCTCCTTGGCGATCTTGAGCACCTTGCGCACCTTCTCCTCGGGCATCTCCATGCGCTCGGCCAGCTCCTCGGGGCTCGGCTCGCGGCCCATCTCCTGGAGCATCTGGCGCGAGATCCGGTTGAGCTTGTTGATGGTCTCGATCATGTGCACCGGGATGCGGATGGTGCGCGCCTGGTCGGCGATGGAGCGGGTGATGGCCTGCCGGATCCACCAGGTGGCGTAGGTGGAGAACTTGTAGCCGCGGCGGTACTCGAACTTGTCCACCGCCTTCATCAGGCCGATGTTGCCCTCCTGGATGAGGTCCAGGAACTGCAGCCCGCGGTTGGTGTACTTCTTGGCGATGGAGATCACCAGGCGCAGGTTGGCCTCCACCATCTCCTTCTTGGCGCGGCGGGCCTTGGCCTCGCCGATGGACATCTTGCGGTTGATCTCCTTGATGTCGCGGATGTTGAGGCCGGTGTCCGCTTCCACCGACGCCAGCCGCGCCTGGGCGCGGCGGATGTCGTCGGCGTTCTCCGCCAGGGCGCTGGAGTAGGCCTTCTTCGCCTTCAGGTGCTGGTCGAGCCAGGCCGGATCGGTCTCGTTGTCCGGGAAGGAGAGAATGAACTGCTTGCGGGGCATGCGGGCCTGGTCCACGCAGATGCGCATGATGACGCGCTCGTGGGTCCGGATCTGGTCCAGGATGCCGCGCACGATGCCCACCAGCTCGTCGAACATGCGCGGGGTCAGCTTGAGCTGCATGAACTC
>JAQVKR010000450.1 GCA_028694565.1 Gammaproteobacteria bacterium
CGAGTACGTGGGCGATCGGGACCAGGTGGGCCTGTGGCGGGAGTTCCTGGCGCGCCTGCAGCGCGAGGAGCGCGACTGGGCCGCGCTCTCACCCTTTCTCGGCAGCGCCCACGCCGCGGAGTAGCATTTCGCGCGCGCCGGCTCCCATCCGGCCCGCGCCCGTTCCGCTTCACTCACAAGCGCCCTCGGAAGTCCTCGTCGATTCCTCCTGGAGCCTTCGGGCGGGCCCCCCCGCCTTCCGCTCCTCCGCCCGTGCCAGCTCCCGCCCCAGCAGGGCGAGCTTCCGCCCCGTGCCCCAGCGGTAGCCGGTCACGGCGCCGCTCGCGCGGATCACCCGGTGGCAGGGGATGAGCACGGCCACGGGGTTGGATCCCACCGCCGATCCGGCCGCCCGGGCCGCGCCGGGATGGCCGGCGAGCGCCGCCAGCCGGCCATAGGAGATGAGCGCCCCCTCGGGCAGGCGCAGCAGCGCCTCCCACACCAGGAGCTGGAACCGGTTCCCGGCCACGTGCAGGGGCGGACGGGCGGCGGAGGGGTCAAAGACCCGCCCCATCAGGGCGCGGATGCGCTCGTCGTCCTCCCGCAGCACCGCGCCGGGCCAGCGCTCCGCCAGCGCCGCGGCCGCCGCCCCGCCGTCACCCCCATCAGGAAGGAACTCCAGGGCGCAGAGGCCGCGCCCGGTCCAGGCGGCGAATGCCCGCCCGTAGGGGGTTTCGGCGCTGCCGTGGCGCAGGGTGAGGCCGGCCCCGAGCCGCCGGTATTCGCCCGGCGTCATGCCCTCGGTGGAGATGAACAGGTCGTGGAGGCGGCCGGGGCCGGAAAGGCCGGCCTCGATGGCCGCCTCCAGCAGCGGGGTGGACTCCCCGAGCCGGGCCTTCAGATGCTGACGGGTGATCTGCCGCAGGAAGGCCTTGGGGCTGACGCCGGCCCAGCGGGTGAAGATCCGCTGGAAGTGACAGGGGCTGAGACCGGCGCGGCGGGCGAGCGACTCCAGCCCGGGCTGCTCCCGGTGGTGCTCGGCCAGGTACTCGATGGCGGCACGGATGCGCCCGTACGGCGTGGCGGCTGGGGACATCGGCGTCTCCTGAAGGGGGGATACAGGAGCAGCGTAGCCCGTCACCCGGCCGGGCGCATTCCGATTCTTGCGCCCCGCCCTGCCGGCGGGGCGGGGTGGACGCGGCGGGGGGCCTTCGGCCCCGCCGGTGCTCAGGCGGCCAGTTCGCCGGTCGCGGCGGCCCGGGCCTCCAGGTCGCGGAACTCCTCCAGGACCACGGCCTCGTAAATCTGGCCGATGGTCTCCAGGGCGTCGAGATCCAGGGTCAGGCCGTCGAAGGTGTCGGCGATGAGCTCCACCAGCCCGGCCCGCCCGTCGGCGTCCATGGCGAGATCCTCCACCAGGCGCTGCCCGGGCTCCAGCTCGTCCATCTCCACGTCCAGGGCCTGGGCGATGGCTGCGCGCAGGGCCATCAGCATCAGGTTCTTGACGGTGTCCAGCTCGTCGTTCCCGGCCTTGAAGCACATGCTCTCGATCCTCTCTGCGTCGTCGGGACCGGACCGATGGCCGGGGTTTCCTTCCCCGTTTCGCGCCGGCCCGGAGAAAGCCCCGGATGGCGGCCATCGGTCCAATTTTCATATATCAGCAGAGACTAATAAACAGATTTTCAGGCCGAATTGCTTTGACCCGGATCAACGAAGCGGCGGGAAATTGACTAATGTGGCCCTACTGGCGGATGCCCTCCACCGAGAGCTCCAGCTCCACCTCCCGGGCGGCCGGCCCCAGATCGTAGTCGATGCCGAAGTCGGCCAGGGCCAGTGTGGCGGTGCCGTGGAAGCCGCGGCGGTAGCCGCCCCACGGGTCGGGGCCGGCGCCGATGGCGGTGACCTCCAGGGTGACGGGGCGGGTGACTCCGCGGAGGGTGAGATTGCCTTCCAGTCTCGCGCTTCCGTCGCCGCTCTCGCTGTAGGCGGTGGAGACGAAACGGGCCTCGGGATGGGCGCCGGCATCGAGAAAATCGCCGCCGCGCAGGTGCTTGTCCCGTTCCGCGTGGTTCGTGTCGAGGCTCGCGGTGTCGATGGTCACCTCCACCCTGGCGGCGGCGGGGTCGTTCTCGTCGTAGCTGAACCCGCCTTCGAAGGTGTTGAAGCGGCCGTGGAGCCAGCTGTAGCCCAGGTGCTGGATGCGGAACTGGACGAAGGCGTGGGCGGTGTCGATGACATAGTCCTCCGCCTGGGCCGGCGTGGCGGCGAGGGCGGCGAGGAGCGGGGTCAGGATGGTCAGTCGCATGGGTCTTCTCCTTCTGGTTTGCGGTCGTCTTGCGGGAACTCAGCGGCCCAGCATGCGCAGCAGGGTCCGGTCGGCGTCGATGAAGTGGTGCTTGAGGGCGGCCAGCGCGTGCAGCGCCGCGAGCCCCACCAGGGTGCTGGCCAGCACCAGATGCGCGCTGCCGGCAATGTCCTCCTGGCGTTCGATGCCGGTCACCAGGGCCGGGATCGTGAACAGGCCGAAGACCTCCAGGGGCCGGCCGTCGGCGGTGGAGATGAGGTAGCCGGTCGCCATCACCGCCAGCAGCAGGAGGTAGAGCAGGCCATGCGCCAGCGCGGCGCCCCGGCGCTCCCACGGGGCATGGGTGGCGGGTGGGAGCGGGGGCGGCGAGACGAGCCGCCAGGCCAGGCGCAGCATGACCATCCCCAGCAGGGTGACCCCGATGCCCTTGTGCAGCCAGGGGGCGCGGGTGTACCAGGGGTCATAGTAGGTGAGCCCGGTCATCCACAGGCCGAGGCCGAACAGCCCGAACACGGCCACGGCCACGAGCCAGTGCACGAAAACCGCCACCAGGCCATAACGCTTCGTGTCGTTGCGCAGTCCCATTCCC
>JAQVKR010000451.1 GCA_028694565.1 Gammaproteobacteria bacterium
CAACTTCTGGCACCAGTCCATGCCATTTTTGTTCGAGCGCATCGACGACTACACCGAACTGCTGATGCCCGACGACCTGCTCTCGGGCAACGCCATCCTCGCCTATACCCGCGAGGCGATGACACCGAGGGCGTGCCGGCGATGGGAGTGGAGATCTACAGCCACGCGGAGCTGGCGCGGGAGGATCCCCGCCTGGCCGACCGGGTGCGGCTGCCGCTGGTGCCCACGCCCCGGGCGGGGCCCACGGAGCGCACCCTGGAGGACCGCGGCATGGTGCTGCACGCGGTCTACCCGGTGATGGATGCGGACGGCAGGGTGAGCGCCCTGCTGGAGGGGGGGGTGCTGCTCAACGGCAACCTCGCCTTCGTCGACGCCATACGCGATCTCGTCTACGGGCCGGGCAGCCTGCCGGAGGGCGGGATCGGCACAGTGACGGTCTTACTGGACGACGTGCGCATCGCCACCAACGTGGAGCTGGAGCCCGGCGTGCGCGCCGTCGGCACCCGGGTCTCGGCGGCGGTGCGCGAGCAGGTGCTGGAGCGTGGCGAGCCCTGGTCCAACCGCGCGTTCGTGGTCAACGACTGGTACATCGCCGCCTACGAGCCCATCACGGATGTGCGCGGCGAGCGGGTGGGGATGCTCTACGCCGGGTTCCTGGAGGCGCCGTTCAAGAACGACTACCAGGACACGCTGGCGGTGCTGCTGCTGATGTTCGCCCTCGCCCTGGTGTTCGCCGCCTGGCTCGCGGTCGCGGGGGCGGGCTCCATCTTCAAGCCCATCGAGACCCTCACCGCGGTGGTGCGCGCCACCCAGGCGGGCCAGCATGTGCGCATCGGCCCGGTGGGCGCCCGCGACGAGGTGGGCGAGCTGGCGCGCCAGTTCGACGCCATGCTCGACCTGCTCGAGGAGCGCAACCGCCAGATCCGCCAGGCCGCCGACGGGCTCGAGCAGACGGTGGAGGCGCGCACCGAGGAGCTCCGGCGCAAGAACCGCGAGCTGGAGGGTACGATCCGGACGCTCCATGAGACCCGCCAGCAGCTGGTGACGGCGGAGAAGTTCGCGGCGCTGGGCAAGCTCTCCGCGGGCATCGCCCACGAAATCAACAATCCCACGGCCATCCTGCTGGGCAACCTGGAGCTGCTGGTGCAGGAGCTGGGAGAGGCCGCCCGGCCCGCCCAGGGCGAGATAGAGCTCATGTACGAGCAGATCGAGCGCATCAACACCCTGGTGAAGAACCTGCTCAACTACGCCCGTCCCGCCGAGTACGCCGCCCGGCTCGACACCGCCGATCTGGGCAACGTGCTGGAGCGCGCCGGCACGCTCTCCCGCCACCTGGCCGGCAAGGCCGGGGTGCGGGTGAGCGTCGCGCACCGGGCCCGCACTCCGGTGCGGATCAACACCAGCGAGCTGCAGCAGGTGCTGATGAACCTGGTCATCAATGCCATCCAGGCCCAGCCCGGCGGGGGCGTGGTGGAGGTGACCAGCGACGACTGGGATGACCGGGGCGTGGTGATCGGGGTCCGGGACGAGGGCTCCGGCATTCCGTCCGAGCAGCTGGCCAAGGTGTTCGACCCCTTCTTCACCACCAAGGACCAGGAGGGCGGCACCGGCCTGGGCCTGGCCATCAGCTACGGCCTCGTGCGCCGCACCGGCGGCCACATCACCGTGGACTCGGAGGTGGGGCGCGGCACCCTGTTCCAGGTCTGGCTGCCCCGCGAGCCGCGCACGGAGGAGGCCGGCGAGAGTTGGCTCAACCTGTTCGGCTGAAATGATTGAACCGCGGATTGACGTGGATTCATCCGCCGGCAACCCGTCCGGCGGTGGTCACGAGTCGTCGCTGAAAATTATCGCACGTCGCTGTGCGGATGAATCCGCACCTGCGGTTCCGGTGGCCCGTGCCCGGGCTGTGCGGCGGTTATTATCCGGTCGCCTGCCCCGGGTCGTCCGTGAATGACGCTGCGGATCGCCGCTGGATACAACTCCGCGGGCATCGACTGCGGGATCCGCCTTTCTCCCGCTGAAAATAAATCCACGTCAATCCACGCCAATCCGCGGTTAATAGAGGATTCCGGGGCTGGCGGCGGTTCGGCCGGGTCACTCGGCCCAGATCAGGCGGCCGTGCTCGGCGAAGTCGTAGCCGCCGAGGTTGCGGGCGATGGCCTCGCACTCGGGCTCGGCGAGGTGTTCCATCAGGCGCTGGAACAGGTGGCGGAAGTAGATCCTGCGGTTCAGGACCAGGTCGAAGGCCTCCCAGCCCAGGTGCACGAAACCGAGCCCGAACTCGGTGGCCGCTCCACGCACGCCGGGGGCCACGTCCGCCAGCCCCATCGCCAGGGCCGCGGCCGCCTCGCGCTCGGAATGGGCGGTGAGCGCCGGCTGCAGGAGCGACTCCTCCAGTCCGTCGCGGGCCAGCGCCTCCTGGAGGAAGCGCCGCGACCCCGCGCCCTCCTGGCGCATGGCCCAGCGCAGGCCGCCGTGGAACAGCGCCTGGGGGTCGTGGTCCGCGCCCGCGGCCGGGGTCACCATCAACCCCTGTTCGCGCAGAAAGACCCGCACCATGACCCAGTCATGGTGCTGGGGGTAGTGCTTGATCAGCCCCGGGTGGCGGTTGCGGCTCTCCTCCACGGGGCCCCAGTGGATGCCGCAGGCGTCGGCGCGGTGGCGGGCCAGCAGGGAGAGGCCCAGGCGGGTGCCGGTGCTGGTGTAGCTGATGAGGGCGTTGCCGCCGATTTCGGCGGCCAGGTGCATCACCGCGCGGTAGAGCAGGGGGTCGTCGCTGCCGGCCAGCACCAGCCGATCGGTCAGCACGCCGCCGTGGCCGGTCTCGATCATCCACTGGTCCACCAGCTCGCGGGGAAACATCCCCTTGCCC
>JAQVKR010000452.1 GCA_028694565.1 Gammaproteobacteria bacterium
ACCGTCATCCTGGAGGACATCACCGCGCCGGAGGACGCTACCCGGGTGGCCCTCAAGATCCTGGCCGCCCTGGCCGAGCCGATCCCGGTGTCGGGGCATGAGCTGTCGATCACCACCAGCATCGGCATCGCCCTCTATCCCCGCGATGCCGGGGATGCCCACACCCTGCTGCGCCACGCCGACGCGGCCATGTACCTCGCCAAGGGGCGCGGCCGCAACAACTGGCAGATGTTCACCGAAGCGATCAACGTGGCGGCGGCCGAGCGCATGGCCCTGGAGAGCAGCCTGCGCCAGGCGCTGGAGGCCGGCGAGCTCGTCCTCGAGTACCAGCCCCAGGTGGAGCTCGGCGCCGGCCGGGTGGTGGCGATGGAGGCGCTGGTGCGCTGGTCGAGTCCGCAACGGGGCATCGTCGCGCCGTCCGAGTTCATCCCGGTGGCCGAGGAGAGCGGCATCATCGTCGAGCTCGGCGCCTGGGTGCTGGACACCGCCTGCCGCCAGCTCCATGAGTGGAATGCCGCCGGTCTCGGTCCGTTGCGGATGGCCGTCAACCTCTCCGGGCGCCAGCTCCGGGACCCGCGGCTGCCCGAGCGGGTGGCCCGGGCGCTGGAACGGCACGCCATTCCGCCGGGGTGCCTGGAGCTGGAGATCGCCGAGTCCTGCGTCATGGCCAACGCCCGGGAGAGCATCGAACAGCTCACCCGGCTCAAGGCGATCGGCCTGCACGTGACCATCGACGACTTCGGCACCGCCTACTCCTCGCTCAACCACCTCAAGCGGCTGCCCATCGACAAGCTGAAGATCGATCGCTCCTTCATCCGCGACCTGTCCGAGGACGCCGATGCCGCGGCCATCGCCGCCACCATCATCGCCATGGGCCGCAGCCTCGACCTGACGGTGGTGGCCGAGGGCGTGGAGAGCGAGGAGCAGCTGGCGTTCCTGCGCGCACAGGGCTGCGCCCGGATCCAGGGCCACTACTTCTGCCCGCCCCTGCCGGCCCCCGGCTGCACCCACTTCCTCGCCACCGGGCCACGGCTGGCGCTCGACTGAACGCCCGGACCGCGGACCCGGAACGCCGCCCGCCGTGGCATCATGGGCGGCGTGCGAATCCGAAAAGGAGACACGGCCATGGAGGTGCGGGAACTGGTCAGGGAGGATGCGGCGGCGTTCAACGCCATGGTCAACAGCGTCTGCCGGGAGCGGCGCTTCCTCATCCGCCTGGAGGGCTTCAGCCTCGCGGAGACCACCGGCTTCATCGAGCGGCTGCTCGACGGCGCGTGGCCCCACGTGGTGCTGGAGGAGTCCGGCCGGCTGGCGGGCTGGTGCGTGGTGATGCCCCGCGAGCCGGAGGGGTTCCGCCACACCGGGCTGCTGGGCATGGGGCTGCTGCCGCCCTGGCGCGGCCGGGGCCTGGGGCGGCGGCTGCTGGAGGAGGTGCTGGAGCGTGCCCGGGCGTCCGGCCTGGAGCGGGTGGAGCTGGAGGTCTACGCCGGCAACACCCCCGCCGTGCGGCTCTACGAGCGTGCGGGCTTCCTCCGCGAGGGGCGCAAGCGGCGCGCCCGCAAGCTCGACGGCGTCTACGAGGACATCCTGCTCATGGCCCGCCTCGCCGAGCCGGGCGGCGGATCGGCCTGAGTGCGCCGGCGCGACCCGCCCCGCCGGGCAGGAACGGCGGACGGCGGGTACCGCGCGGCCACCGGGGACCGGGAACGGGTGGCGGGCGCCCGGCGCCTCAGCGAAACACGAACGGCAGTTCCCGCCGCTCCCCGTCGCCCGGCGCGGCCAGCCGCGCCGCCTCCGCCTCCCGCCGGGCCGCCCGCAGGGGGGCCTCGATGCGCCGGTCGGCGATGCGGTAGCGCGGCTCCAGGTCGATGTCCGCCAACCCCGCGCAGGGCGCGGCGAACACTTCCCGGTAGAGCCCGGTCATCATGCCGTGGCGGCTCGCCATGAGCAGGTTGGTGGCCCCCTTGATGGCCGCCACGTCCTCCTCGCCCTGCACCAGCAGGCTGGTGACCAGCATCACCGCCACCGCGTGCAGCACGTCGCCCTCCACGTGGGCGATGAAGACCGAGAGGTGCTCGCGGGTGAGCGGCACCTGGCCGCGCCAGGCCCAGCGCACCATCCCCCGCAGCAGCAGGCTGAAGAACTCCGGCACCCCCCACTCCATGCCCAGCCCCACCGAGGCCAGGGCCTCGAGGCGGGTGAAGGCGGGATCGCCCGCCACCAGCCGCTGGGTGAGGACATTGTCGGCCACCTCCGGCAGCAGCGGCACGTCCTGCGCCGCGAAGGGCACCCCGAGGCCGTCGAACAGGCGCCGGTAGAGGGCCATGTGGGTCACCGAGTCGAACACCCCGCGCAGGCCGGTGAAATCCTCGGGATGGGCGCTGCTCACCCCGTACTCGTCGGCCAGCAGTTGGGCCAGCACCGTCTGCACCAGCTCCGAGACCCGCTCGTTGAGCACGCCGTAGGGCAGCGGCATGAGCCCGTGGAACCGCCCCAGCGCCAGGGCCACGCACTGGCGGGTGTTCTTCACCTGGTTGAAGTAGTGCCGGGCGAAGCGCAGGAACTCGTCGCGGCCGAACGCCCCCTCGGCGAAGCGCAGGAAGAAGGGGTGGCGCCAGACCGGGTGCTCCATGACGTGGGCGTGCAGCTCCCGGAACAGCGCATGGAGCCGCGCGCCGTCGAACAGCAGCGCCCGGGGAAAGGCGCTGCCCGGATCGGCCGCGGCGACCGCGCGCAGCTCCTCGAGCAGGCCGCGCAGGGGGTTGCCCGGCGCATCGAGCTGGCCGATGATGCGGGCGAAGTCGGCCGCCTGGCCGGTCTTGAACCGCTCCAGCAGCGCCAGGGGCTCCAGCTCGGGCAGGTCGGG
>JAQVKR010000453.1 GCA_028694565.1 Gammaproteobacteria bacterium
CAGAAAGGCGTCGAAATCGTCGCTGCCCGCCAGCAGCTGCGGCCGCTCGCGGCGGATGTGGTGGTAGGAGCTCACCTGCAGATCCCAGGGATTGCGCACGAAGGCGAACTTGAACAGCCCTTGGAAAACCGCCTCGGGCAGCATCTCCCGGGCGGCGATGATGCGGGCGTGGCGGGGAAACTTGGTGCCGATGCGGTGGCCGCTCAGGTGGCTCAGCCGGCTGCAGAGGAACCGGGCGTAATACCAGGGATCGCGCCAGCGCAGCGGCGCCAACGCGGCGCGCACGCTGGTGCCGCCGGTCTTGGCGATGTGCACGAACAGGAAGTTGTAGCGGTTGGATAGCAGCATGGCGGGCTCGGGGCGCGGGCGGGCGTCTATTCTACCCCGGCCGGGAGCAGGCCCAGCACCCGGAGGTAGCCGCGGACGCTCGCCGCCCGGTTGTAGGGCGCCGCCGCCTCCCTCAGCGTCGCCGGCGGCGGCGGGTCGTCCAGCACCCGCGCCATGGCGCGGGCCAGCGCGGCGGCATCCCCCACCGGCACCAGCGGGCCGTAGCGCCCCCCGGCCAGGATCTCCCGCGGCCCGCTGGGACAGTCGGTGGCCACCACCGGCACTCCCAGGGCGAGCGCCTCGGTGAGCACGTTGGGGGAGCCCTCCCAGGCGGAGGAGAGGACGAACAGGGAGGCCCGCGCCAGCCACGCCGGCAGATCGCCGACGAAGCCCGGCAGGGCGGTGTCCCCGGACACCCCCAGGCGCGCGGCCTGCGCCTCCAGCTCGCGGCGCCGGCGCCCCTCGCCGAGGATGACGAGCCGGCACGGGCGCTCCGCGCGCAGCCGGGCGAAGGCCTCCAGCAGGACGGGGAAGCCCTTCTGCCGGGTGAGGCGCCCGGCGGCCATGATCACGGGCATGCGTCCGCCTTCGGCGAGCCAGGGGTGCTCCGGCGCCCGCCCGGCCTGCGCGAGCAGCTCCGGGGTGATGACCGGGTTGCGCACCACGTGCACGCGCGCGGGGTCGATGCCGCTGATGGCGATCGTATCGGCGGCCACCCCCTCCGAGACGGCCACGATGGCGTCGGCCAGGGGATAGAGCCGGCGGATGGGCCAGTAGCGCAGCCACCGGGCCAGGGGCCCCTTTCCCGCCATGGCCGCGGAAAGGGTGGTGCCGAGCCGGAGCGCCACCGGAGTGGACACCCCGGCCAGCCGCCGGGCCAGCAGCGCCGCGCGGCCGGCCCGGTCCTTCGCCGCCAGCAGCGCGGCCGGGCGCTCCCGGCGCAGGTAGCGCACCAGCGCCGGCACGGCCAGCAGGGTGGTCCGCGCATTGAGCGGCATCACCCG
Organism: Gammaproteobacteria bacterium; assembly: GCA_028694565.1. GTDB lineage: Bacteria > Pseudomonadota > Gammaproteobacteria > DSM-26407 > DSM-26407 > Thioalbus. The sequence continues at coordinate 1,332 of JAQVKR010000453.1, forward strand.
CACCGCCGGAGGGAACGGGGCCAGGTGGGGCCCCCGGGTCTTGATGAGCAGGAGATCCACGGCGAGGCCCTCGGCGGCGAAGCCCCGCACCAGGCTGCCCACCATGCGCTCCACCCCCCCTTCCACGGAGAAGGAGACGAACACGGCGATCTTCGGCGAAGCGGCCAAGGGCGGGGGTGACTCCTCGGTGGGCCCGGGACTCAGGCGATGATCTCCAGGGGATCCTGCCCGGTGCCGGGGCGCTCGCCGCCGCCTTGCACGAACAGGGTGTGCCAGATGGCGAATTGTAGCAGCGCCATGAGCGGCCGGGCCGCGTCGCCGCGGCTGCGCTGGCGCGAGCAGAGCAGCGCCACGCCGGCGGGGCGGAACCAGGCGCGGATGCCCGCATGGGCGAGCAGCCGCCGCTCGAGCCGGTCCAGCAGATCGTCCCGCAGCCACTCCCCCACGGGCACGTTGAAACCGCGCTTGCGGGCGAAGAGATCCTCCTCGCGCAGGAAGCGGGCGGCCCAGCGCTTGAGGAACCACTTGCCCTGGCCGCCCCGCACCTTGAGCGCGTCGGGCAGCGCCAGGCCGAACTCCACCACCCGGTGATCGAGGAACGGAACGCGCCCCTCCACGCCGTGGGCCATCAGCATGCGGTCGGACTTGACCAGCAGGTTGTCCGGCAGGGCGGTGACGAGATCCACGTACTGCATGCGGGCGATCGCGCTCCAGCTCCCGGGGGCCTCCCGCCAGGCGTCGATGAACGGCGCGCGGGCCCGCGGGAGCGCCTCCAGCAGCGCCTCGCCGAACAGCCGGCCGCGCCAGCGGCCGCGCACCAGGCCGCGGGTGCGGAAGCCGCCGCTGCCCGGGGACAGCAGGTCGTTGAGCCAGCGCTCCGCCCGGGGCAGCCGGTAGCGCCCGTAGCCGGCGAAGACCTCGTCGCCCCCCTCGCCCGAGAAGACCACCTTGAGCTCCCGGGAGGCGACCTCCGCCAGCAGCGCGGTGGGCAGGTTGGCGTTGTCGCGCATCAGCTCGTCGGCGGCCCACACGCTCCCGGGCAGGCGGCGGAGCATGGCCGCCGGGTCGGGGCGCAGCACCGTGTGCTCACTGCCGAAGCGCTCGGCGATGCGCCGGGCCAGGGGCAGCTCATCGGCGATGCGGCTCTCCGGGAAACCCACCGAGAAGGTGCGCACCGGCCGCTCGCCGAAGCGGGTGAGCAGCGCCAGCAGGATGGAGGAGTCCACCCCGCCGGAGAGGAACAGGCCGAAAGGGACATCGGCGCGCAGGTGCTCGCGCATCACCCGCTCCATGAGGGCGTCGAAGCGCTCCATGGCCTCGCCCTCGCCGCAGGCGCGGGGCTCCACCGCGGTGGCCGACCAGTAGCGCCAGCGCCGCTCGCGGCCGTCCGCCTCCAGCGCCAGCGCCTCGCCCGGCGCCAGCCGCTCGGTGCCGCGGACCAGCGTGGTGCGGCCGCTGCTGAACTGGTGCTGCAGGTACTGCACCAGCCCCTCGGGTTCCACCTC
>JAQVKR010000454.1 GCA_028694565.1 Gammaproteobacteria bacterium
AAGCCCCCAGAGGCCGCCATGACGGACACCAGCCCACAGGACCGCACCGAAGCCCGGCTGCACTCGCTGAGCAACGCGCTCGAAAGCGGTGCATTCCTGCCGGTGCGCCGCATGCTCAACACCCTGCATGCGGCCGAGGTGGCCCACCTGCTGGAGTCCATGCCGCCCAAGGAGCGCCACGTGCTCTGGGGCCTGCTCCGCGAGGAGCGCCACGGCGACATCCTCCAGTACCTCGGCGAGGAGGTGCGCGCGGCGTTCCTGCGCGAGATGGATCCCCAGGCCCTGGCCGCGGCCACCGAAGGCCTGGACGTGGACGACATCGTCGACATCCTCCAGGATCTCCCCGGCGCGGTCATCCACGAAGTCCTGCAGTCGATGGACGAGCAGGACCGCCAGCGGGTCGCCAAGGCCCTGTCCTACGACGAGGACACCGCCGGCGGCCTGATGAACACCGACACCCTGACGGTGCGGGCCGACGTGACGCTGGACGTGGTGCTGCGCTACCTGCGCCTGCGCGGCGAAATCCCCGAGATGACCGACAATCTCATCGTGGTGGATCGCCAGGACAACTACCTGGGGGTGCTGCCGCTCTCGGATCTCATCACCCGGGATCCCGATCTCTCCGTGGGGGAGGTGATGAACACCGAGGTCAAGGCGATGCCGGCCGAGTTGACCGCCAGCGAGGTGGCGGCCCGGTTCGAGCGCATGGACCTGGTCTCGAGCCCGGTGGTGGACGCCAGCGGCCGGCTCATCGGGCGCATCACCGTGGACGACGTGGTGGACGTCATCCGCGACGAGGCCGAGCACTCCCTGCTGGGCATGGCCGGCCTGGCCGAGGATGAGGACACCTTCGCTCCCATCCTGCCGAGCGCCCGGCGCCGCGCCGTATGGCTGGGCATCAACCTGCTCACCGCCTTCGCCGCCGCCTGGGTCATCGGCCTGTTCGAGAAGACCATCGCCCAGATGGTGGCCCTGGCCGTGCTCATGCCCATCGTGGCCAGCATGGGCGGCATCGCCGGCAGCCAGACCCTGACCCTGGCCATCCGGGCCATCGCGCTGGGCCAGCTGGTCGAGAGCAACGTCCGCTGGCTGGTGTTCAAGGAGCTGGCGGTTGTCGCCCTCAACAGCCTGCTGTGGGCCGCCGTGGTGGCGGCGGTCGCCGTGTGGTGGTTCGGGGATCCGCGCCTGGGCTGGCTCATCGCCGCGGCCATAATCATCAATCTGGTCATCGCCGCCCTCAGCGGCGTGCTCCTGCCGCTGGCCATGCGCCGCATGGGCATCGACCCGGCGCTCGCCGGCAGCGTGGTCCTGACCACCGTCACCGACGTGGTGGGCTTCTTCGCCTTCCTCGGCCTCGCCACCCTGTTCCTGCTCTGAGCCCGCCCCGGCTCACGACCGGTTTCCGATTGGCCGCAGATTGACGCTGATCTGCGCTGATTGATTGATGCCGGCGCCGCTGCGCCAGGCGGGCCTCGATCCCCGGCGCCCCTCCGGGCATCGGTTTTCCGGCAAGTCTGCACGCGCCGTCCCCGAATTCGCGCCTGCTCTTTCATCATCAACGTCTTTCAGCGTCGATTCAGGCGGGTCCGCTAAGGTGTCCCCAACACAGACGCAACGGAGACCGAAACCATGTTCCGCAAGGCTTTCACGCTGGTGCTGCTGGGGGTCCTGCTGGTGGGCGCCGCGGCGGTGACCTACGGCACCTTCTTCGACCGCGGATTCGCCGCCAGCGCCGCCGGGGTGCTGGGCGCCGGGGATCACGGGGATCACAGGGATCACGACGATGACGACCACCACGGGCACGACGATGACGACGATTAAGGCGCGCCTGCCGAAGGCCTTCGATCTGCTCCTGGTCTGGCACGGGCTGTTCGCCGGCGCCTACACCATCGCCTACCTGACGGCCGACGGCGCCCGGGGCCTGCACCAGTTCGCCGGCTACACCCTCCTGGGCCTGCTGACGCTGCGGCTGCTGCTGGCGGCCACCGTCGCTGAGCGCAGCCCCTGGTCGCTGCCCTGGCCGAAGGCGGCGCTGTGGCGCAGCTTCGGCCGCAAGCTGGGCGGCGCGGACCTCTCGGTGCTGCGCGGCCGCACGCCCCTGGCCCCGCTCTCGGGGCTGGCGCTGCTGGCCATGCTGACGGGAGTCGGGCTGAGCGGCCTGGCCGCGGACTGGTGGAAATGGGAGGACCTGCACGAAGGGCTCGCCGAAGGCTCCCTGGCGGTGGTCCTGGTCCATGTCGCCCTCGTCGCGCTCGGCCCCGCCCTGCGGAAACTGGGCGAGTTCCAGGCCGGCCCGAGGCGCGCCAGCGCCCCCCGCAACGCCTGAGCAGAGAAAGACTCAACCGCGGATTGACGTTGATTCACGCTGATTCGGGGCGGCACTCCCGGGACGCTGCGAGGATGCGCCCAGCCACAGGCGCCATGCCCTGGGCTCACCCGATGCAGCAATCAGGGCGGCCTCCGGCAATCAACGTCCATACACGTCAATCTGCGGTAGTCACTGCGTTCCGCCCGTTCCCTGCCTCCCGCGCCCGGCTCAGGCCTCCGTGCCCTCGCAGCCGAGGCGGCGGTGCTCGGCGACGGGAAAGTTGCGGCGAATGTCGCGGACCCGCTCCAGGTTCACCTCGCCCAGCACCACGCCGGAGCCGCGGGGGAGGCGGTCCAGCACGCCGCCCCAGGGCTCCACGATCATGCTGTCGCCGTGGGTCTCGCGGCCGTTGAAGTGGTAGCCGCCCTGGGCCGAGGCCACCACGTAGCAGAAGTTCTCGATGGCCCGCGCCCGCACCAGCACCTCCCAGTGGGCACGGCCGGTGATGGCGGTGAAGGCCGCCGGCAGGGCCAGGA
>JAQVKR010000455.1 GCA_028694565.1 Gammaproteobacteria bacterium
TCTCCCGGCCCCGGTGGCCAGAGGCCGAAGCCGGTAGGAGGTCAGCCCCTGGCACGATGGCGTGCCGGCCGAGGCCGCTGTTCGGCGAGAGGGCTCGCCTCCCACGAGGTCTCCCGGCCCCGGTGGCCAGAGGCCGAAGCCGGGGTAGGAGGCCAGCCCCTGGCCGATGGTGCGCCGGCCGAGGCCGCTGTTCGGCGAGAAGGTGCGCCTCCCATGAGGTCTCCCGGCCCCGGTGGCCAGAGGCCGAAGTCGGGGTAGGAGGCCAGCCCCTGGCCGATGGTGCGCCGGCCGAGGCCGGCTGTTCGGCGAGAGGGCGCGCCTCCCACGAGGTCTCTTGGCCTGCCTGTCTTTATCCGATACCCGCGAAGTGCAGGTAGGCACCGGTGATCTCTTCACCCCAGAGCAGGGCGATCCAGCCGGCACCGGCGAGGTAGGGGCCGAAGGGGATGGGCTTGCCGCCCTCGTGCCGCTTGAGGGCGATGAGGCTGACCCCGACCACGGCGCCCACCAGGGCGGACAGGAGGATGGTGAGCGGCAGCATCTGCCAGCCCAGCCAGGCGCCCAGGAGGGCCAGCAGCTTGAAGTCGCCGTAACCCATGCCCTCCTTCCCGGTGAAGAGCTTGAACAGCCAGTAGACGGTCCACAGGCTCAGGTAGCCGGCCAATGCGCCCGCGATGCTGCTGCGGGGGTCCACGAAGACGCCGAACAGGCTGAGGCCCAGGCCCAGCCACAGGAACGGCTGGGTGATGCCGTCGGGCAGCAGCTGGTGGTCCAGGTCGATGACGGTCAGGGCGACGAGGGCCCAGGTGAGCAGCAGCGCCGCGGGCAGGGCGGCGCTCCAGCCGAAGCGCCAGGCCACCACCACCGACAGCAGGGCGGTGATCGCCTCCACCAGCGGGTAGCGCAGCGAGATGCCGGCGCCACAGTGCCGGCAGCGCCCCCGCAGCCACAGGTAGCTGAGGACGGGAATGTTTTCCAGGGCGCCGATCTCATGGCCGCAGTGGGGGCAGTGGGAGCCCGGCAGCACCAGGTTGAAGCGCTCCGGCGATGTGGCGGCGGAGGTCTCCCGGCCGAGCAGTTCCCGGCACTGCTCGGCCCACTCCCGCTCCAGCATCAGGGGCAGGCGGTGGATGACCACATTGAGAAAGCTGCCGATGACCAGCCCGAACACGCCGACAACCATCAGCAGCGCGGACGGGTTGTCACGCAGCAGGGCGATCAGTTCCATGGATGGGGCCGGGGAACGGAGAAAAAATGCAGGATAAGGGGGGGCGGGGCCATGAGACGCGTCATTTGGAATTCATCGCCCCGCCGCAGGGCGCGCTGTGCGCGCCATGCCGTTTTCCGCGGTGCATTGGGCGGTGCGCATGGCGCACCCTGCCGCGCTCGAGACCCGCCACAATCCTCAAATAACCGCGGCCAGCTTGAAGATGGGCAGGTACATGGCCACGACCATGCCGCCGATGAGCACGCCCAGGATGACGATGATGAGCGGCTCCAGCAGGCTGCTCAGGGCGTCGACGGCGTTGTCCACCTCCTCCTCGTAGAATTCGGCCACCTTGGCGAGCATGTCGTCCAGGGAGCCGGATTCCTCGCCGATGGCCACCATCTGGATGTCCATGTTCGGCCACAGGTTGGTCATGCGCATGGCGAGCTGCAGCTGCTGGCCGGTGGCCACATCCTCGCGGATCCGGTAGACGGCGTTCTCGTAGATGATGTTGCCGGTGGAGCCGGCCACCGAGTTGAGCGCCTCCACCAGCGGCACGCCGGCGGCGAAGGTGGTGGAGAGGGTGCGGGCGTAGCGGGCCAGGGCGGACTTGCGCAGGATGTCGCCCACCACCGGTATCTTCAGCGACATGCGATCGAGGAAGTGGGCGAACTTCCGCGAGCGCTTCTTGGCCTGCACGAAGCCCCAGGCCGCGAGGATGATAAGGCCGAAAATCGCCCACCAGTATTCGCGGAAGAAGTCCGAGAGGCCGATCACCGCCCGGGTGAAGGCGGGCAGATCGGCGCCGAAGCCCTTGAACAGGGATTCGAAGGTGGGAATGACGAAAATGAGCAGGATCGAGGTCACCAGGCCCGCCACCACGAGGACCGCGGCGGGATAGAACAGGGCCTTCTTGATCTTCCCCTTCAGGGACTCGGTCTTCTCCTTGTAGGTGGCGATGCGGTCCAGCAGCGTCTCCAGGGCGCCCGACTGCTCGCCGGCCTGGACCAGGTTGCAGTAGAGATCGTCGAAGTAGAGGGGGTGCTTGCGCAGGGACTCGGTCAGGGAGGTGCCCCCCTCGATGTCGTTCTTGATGGAGAGGATGAGCTCCTGGAAGGTGGGGTTGTCGAGGCCGCGGGCGATGATGTCGAAGGACTGCACCAGCGGCACGCCGGCATTCATCATGGTGGCCAGCTGGCGGGTGAAGAAGGCGATGTCCTTGGGCCGGATGCGGCGGCGGCTGCTGAAGATCTCCAGCGGCTTCTTTTTCACCTTCAGGGGCGTGACGCCGAGCCGGCGCAGCTCGGCCTTGACCTTGCCGATGTCCTCGGCCCGGCTCTCGCCCTTGAGGCGAATCCCGCGCTTGTCCGTTCCCTCCCAGACGAAGACCTGGGACTTCACCGCTGCTGCTTTGGCCATAGCTTAGTCCTTGGTGACGCGGTTGATTTCCTCGAGGCTCGTGAGGCCGTCGCGAACCTTGTTCAGTCCGGCACGGCGCAGATCCACCACGCCCTGCTGCCGGGCCAGGTCGGCGATCTCCATCGAGTTGCCTCCTTCCATGATCAGGTGCCCGATCTCGTCGGTCACGGGCATCACCTCGTAGAGGCCCACGCGGCCCTTGTAACCGCCCGTGCA
>JAQVKR010000456.1 GCA_028694565.1 Gammaproteobacteria bacterium
GGGCCTCGGCGCCCTCCACCGCGCCGGTGGCCAGCCGCACCTTGGGCTGGTAGTACAGGCGCAGCTCGCCGCGCTCCAGCGCCGGGCCCAGCTCGCCGAGCAGGGCCTGGGTCTCGCGCGCCGCGCTGTCCATGAACGGGGTGTAGATGTGGAGATCGCGCAAATCGGTACGGGCCTGGTAGGCGGCGACCCCGGCCCGGCGCAACCGCAGCAGGGGATCCTCGCCGGCCGACCCAATCCGCGCCAGCCCGGCATGGGCAGTCACGTGCACGGGCACCTCCTGCAGCAGGAAGGGGGCGCGCAGGGCGGCGGCGGCCAGGTTCACCAGCGCCGGCTCCTCACCCACCAGGCGGTCCGGAAGGGTCAGCGCCAGCTTGTTGCCCTCCTTCTGGAAGACACCCGTGGACTGCGGAAGCCGCTCCCGCAGGCGCTCCCCCGCCTGCCGGATCAGCTCATCGGCCACCCCCACGCCGAAGGTGTTGTTGAGCTCGTCCAGGTTCTCCAGCCGCAGCACCACCACCGCCAGCCCGGGATCGCCGTGCAGCGTCTCCTCCAGCCAGGTGCGGCCCGGCAGGCCGGTGGCGGGATTGTGGTAGGCCACCCAGGCCAGCTGCCGCGCCCGCTCGGTCAGGCGCTGCACCCCGGCGCCGGCAAGGCCGCCCACGAGCAGGAACATCCCCAGCCGCAGGAGCCAGTTCACCGGCTGCTGCATCTCCCCGCTGAGGATGTCCACCGGCATCCACGGGCCCAGCAGCAGCCCGCCGGCCAGCGCCGCGGCCAGCCCTCCCGGCATCCCGTAGACGAAGGCCCCCAGCAGGATCGCCAGGTACATGCTGTGGGAGTACACGTACTTGATGCCGCCGGTGAGATAGACCAGCGTGACGGAGGCGAGGATCATCACGGCGACGAGTACGCCGGCGAGCACGCGACGCTCGGGCGGCAGCCGCTTCCAGGCGGGCTGCTGGCAGGCGAGCGCGGTGGAGAATGCGGACATGGGGGTCACTCCCTGATCAAACGCGGCGCCATGGCCCTCGTCCGGGCCGGGGAACCGGGTCGGCGTCCGGCTGAGCTCACATGTCTCAACCCCGTCGCGTCAGTCACGGAGCGGCGGCGGCGCTCGATTCGGCGCCTCGGGCGTACCACCTCACCCATGGGGGCCCTGAATTGGCCTCACCGGGTGAGGGGCACACGGTACCGCTTGGAAAAAACATAGCAGATCAAGGACCTCCAGGGTAATTGCCAAGGCGCCCCGAGGCATTCGTCAAGCGGCGCCTCACGCCGCCGAGGGCGCCGCGCCGATCCGCCCTTCCCCTCTCGCGGGGCGGAAGAAGGCCCACACCTTCTCATGGAAGTGGTAGCCCACCGTGTTCACCGCCGGCTCCACCAGCGCCACCGCCCCACCCACCACCAGGTCTCCGGTCAGCAGGTAGGCCACGGCGAAAGCGATGGTGAAATGCATCACTGCGAAGCTCAAGGTCTTGGTCATGGCGGCGTCCCTCCCGGAACGGTTTCTGCTTGATGACCAGCCTACAGCATCCAGTCAATATGTAAATTGGATTGTTTCTATTTTGATGATATGAATTACCTATCGTTATTCGGGACCGGCTGCCGCTCGCGGGCCCCATGTGGAGACGATCCCGTCCGGCGGCGATGCCGCGAGGCGCGGGAAGCCGTCAACGGGGCGCGCCCGCCAGCCACGCCAGCGCGCCCGCCCCGGCCCGGCGGCCGCTGGCCATGCAGGCGGTGAGGAGATAGCCCCCGGTGGGCGCCTCCCAGTCCAGCATCTCGCCGGCGCAGAAGACACCGGGCAGATCCCGCAGCATCAGCCCGGCGTCCAGCGCCTCGAAGCGCACGCCCCCGGCGGTGCTGATGGCCTCGTCGAGGGGGCGCGGGCGCAGCAGCCGCAGCGGCAGGGCCTTGATGGCCGCCGCCAGCCGGGCCGGATCGGCCAGCGCCTCCGGCGCGGCCAGCTCCCGCAGCAGCCCCGCCTTCACTCCGGCGATGCCGGCCCGGGCGCGCAGGTGGTTGGCCAGGGAGCGGCCGCCCCGCGGCCGCGCCAGCTCCCGCTCCAGGCGCCTCCGCTCCCGCCCCGGCGCCAGATCGAGATGGATCAGCGCCGATCCGGCCGCCTCGATGGTGTCGCGCAGGGGCGCGGCGAGGGCATAGACGAGGCTGCCCTCCACGCCCGTGGCCGAGACCACGAATTCGCCCTGGCGCCGGTGCCCGGCGCCGCCCGCGTCCGTGAAGGAGAGCACCACCGGCTTCACCGGCGCGCCGGCGAAGCGGGCGCGGAAGTGCTCGCTCCAACCGGAGTCGAAGCCGCAGTTGGCGGGCCGGAGCGGGGCCACCGCCACGCCCCGCCCGGCCAGCAGCGGCACCCAGGCCCCGTCGGAGCCGAACTTCGCCCGGCTGCCGCCGCCCAGGGCCAGCACCGTCGCCGCGGCGCGCACGCGGCGCTCCCCCCCGGGGGTGGCGAAGCGCAGCGCGCCGGAGGCGTCCCAGCCGAGCCAGCGGTGGCGCACATGGAACGCCACCCCCGCCGCCCGCAGCCGGTGCAGCCAGGCCCGCAGCAGGGGCGCGGCCTTCATCTCCGCGGGGAAGACCCGGCCCGAGGTGCCGATGAAGGTGGTCACGCCCAGGCCGTGAACCCAGGCCCGCAGCGCCTCCGGCCCGAAGCCGGCGAGCAGCGGCGCGAGGGCCTCCCGGCGGGCGCCGTAGCGGTCCAGAAAGGCCTCCGGGGGCGCCGAGCGGGTGATGTTCAGCCCGCCGCGCCCGGCCCGCAGGAACTTCCGCCCCACCGAGGGCATGGCGTCGTAGAGCGCCACCCGCGCCCCCCCAC
>JAQVKR010000457.1 GCA_028694565.1 Gammaproteobacteria bacterium
GTAGCTGTCGGTCGCGACGTCGACGCGGTCGATCGTCCCTCCGCCCCGCTCGGGGGCGTCGAGCAGCGCCTCGATCTTCTCCTCGGACGCATCGGGGAGCTTGCTCCCGCCCGCGTCGAAGAACTTGACCCCGTTGTACTCGGGCGGGTTGTGCGAGGCCGTGACCGCGGAGCTGGGCCACACCGGGCTCAATCCCCTGGCGAGCGCGGCGGCGCCGCTGCTCACCCTGGTCACCCAGCTGCGCCACACCATGCGCCACTCCGATCCGGAGGCCCTGCGCCGGCAGGTCATCGAGGAGGTGAAGGCGTTCGAGAACCGGGCCCGCGGCCAGGGCGTCAGCTCCGAGGTGACCCTGTCGGCCCGCTACGTGCTCTGCTCCCTGGTGGACGAGACCATCCTCGGCACGCCCTGGGGCGCCGAGAGCAGCTGGGGCAGCCAGGGCATGCTCATCACCTTCCACAAGGAGGCCTGGGGCGGGGAGAAGTTCTTCGCCCTGCTCGATCACCTGCTGCGCGACCCGCTGGCCCACCTGCACCTGCTGGAGCTGATGTACCTGTGCCTGACCCTGGGCTTCGAGGGCCGCTACCGGGTGATGGCCGGCGGCCAGGCGGCCCTGGCGGATCTGCGCGAGAAGCTCTACCGGGTGCTGCGCCAGCAGCGCGGCGAATACGAGCGCGAGCTCTCGCCCCACTGGCGGGGGGTGGTGGACCGGCGCACGCCGCTCTCGCGCAGCGTCCCCCTGTGGGTGCTGGGAACGGTGGCCGCGGCGCTGCTGCTGGTGCTCTACGTCGGCTTCAGCTTCATGCTCAACCGCGCCTCGGACCCGGTGTTCGCCTCACTCCACGCGGCGGGCAACCAGGCCGCGGCCCTGTTCAACCGGCCGGTGGCGGTCGCCGAGCCGGCACCGGCCCCGGACGCGCCCCGCCCGCCGACCCTGCGCGAGCTGCTCAATCCCGAGATCCTGGCCGGCCAGCTCGACGTGACCGATAGCGACGGCCGCAGCACGGTCATCCTCCACGGCGACGGCCTGTTCGCCTCCGGCAGCGTGGAGATCCGGCCCGACTACCTGCCGGTGCTGCGGCGGGTGGCCGAGGCGCTGGCCCAGGTGCCGGGCGACGTGCTGGTGACCGGCCACACCGACAACGTGCCCATCCACACGCTGCGCTTCCCCTCCAACTGGCACCTCTCCCAGCGCCGGGCGGAGTCGGTGGTGGAGTACCTCGGCCGGGAGACCGGCACCCCCGGGCGCTTCACCGCCGAGGGTCGCGCCGAGACCGAGCCGCTGGTGCCGAACGACACGCGCGAGAACCGCGCCCGCAACCGGCGGGTGGAGATCACCCTGGTGGCGGCCCATGGACGGGGCTGACCGGGGTGGGGATGAGCCCATGAGCCTGCCCGAGAGAGACCGCGTATGAAACGCCTGCTGAACCTCCTGCGCCGGCCCTGGCTGCTCTCCCTGCTGGGGCTCATCGCCCTGGCGGTGATCATCTGGTTCCTAGGCCCCCTGCTGAGCTTCCCCGGCTGGGAGCCGCTGGTGGGCGCCACCGGACGGCTGGTGGCCATCGGCGTGCTGGCCGCCCTCTGGGGCCTCAACCGGCTGCGCCGGGCCTGGCAGGCCAAGCGCACCAACCAGGCCATCCTCGACGGGCTGGCCGGCGGCGGCGCGGAGGCCCCCGCCGGCCCCGCCCCCGGCGAGGTGGAGTCGGCCGAGGAGCTGGCGGCCATCCGCAAGCGCTTCGAGGAGGCGCTGGCGGTGCTGAGGCAGTCGCGCCTGAAGCACCGCTTCGGCCGCCACTACATCTACGAGCTGCCCTGGTACGTGATCATCGGCCCGCCCGGCTCGGGCAAGACCACGGCGCTGCTCAACTCGGGGCTGCACTTCCCGCTGGCGGAGCGCTTCGGCCAGGACGCCATCCGCGGCGTGGGCGGCACCCGCAACTGCGACTGGTGGTTCACCGACGAGGCGGTGCTGCTGGACACCGCCGGGCGCTACACCACCCAGGACAGCTTCGAGTCGGTGGACCGCGCCGCCTGGATGGGCTTCCTCAAGCTGCTCAAGCGGCACCGCCGCCGGCGCCCCATCAACGGCGTGCTGGTGGCGGTGAGCGTGGCCGACCTGCTGCAGCAGAGCGAGGGCGAGCGCGCCGCCCACGCCCGCGCCATCAAGCAGCGCATCCACGAGCTGCACCAGGAATTCGGTATCCGCTTTCCCATCTACTTCACCTTCACCAAGTGCGACCTGGTGGCCGGCTTCATGGAGTTTTTCGCCGACCTGGGACGCGAGGAGCGGGCGCAGGTGTGGGGCATGACCTTCCCCGCCGAGGAGACGGAGACGGAGGCGGGGCTGGTGCGCCACTTCGGCCCCGAGTTCGACGCCCTGCTCCAGCGCCTCAACGCCCGCCTGGTGGAGCGGCTGCAGACGGAGCGCGACCCCCAGCGGCGCAACCTCGTCTACACCTTCCCGCAGCAGTTCGGCACCCTCAAGACGCTGCTGGAGCCGTTCCTGGGCGAGATCTTCCAGCCCAGCCGGTTCGAGACCCCGCCCCAGCTGCGCGGCGTCTACTTCACCAGCGGCACCCAGGAGGGCAGCCCCATCGACCGGGTGATGGGCTCGGTGGCGGCCAGCTTCCGCCTCGACCGCCAGTCCCTGCCCGCCTTCGTGGGCCACGGCCAGAGCTACTTCATCACCCGCCTGTTCCGCGACCTGGCCTTCCCGGAGGCGGACCTGGCCGGCACCAACCTGCGCCTGGAGCGCCAGCGGCGCTGGCTGGAGCGGGTCGTCTACGCCGCCGCCGCCGGCGTGACCCTGCTGGCGGCCGCCGCCTGGACCACCAGCTAC
>JAQVKR010000030.1 GCA_028694565.1 Gammaproteobacteria bacterium
CGAGCAGGGAGCAGGGGCCCCGCGCAGCGGGGATGCGAGCGTCCGCGAGTCGCGGCCCGCCGGCCGCATGGCACTGCCCTGGATGGTTGCTCTGAGTTGGAGCGGTCGGGCGCGCGAGCATGGAGCAGGGGCCCCGCGCAGCGGGGATGCGAGCGTCCGCGAGTCGCGGCCCGCCGGCCGTCGGCGATGTCTTTGGGGGATGTCTGCAATGGGCATTGAGGGTGTCCTCGAAAAGGGCGTGGTCACCACGACCGCCGACAAGCTCATCAACTGGGCGCGCACGGGCTCCATGTGGCCCATGACCTTCGGCCTGGCCTGCTGCGCGGTGGAGATGATGCACGCGGGAGCCTCCCGCTACGATCTCGATCGCTTCGGCATCATGTTCCGGCCCAGTCCGCGCCAGTCCGACGTGATGATCGTGGCCGGCACCCTGTGCAACAAGATGGCGCCGGCGCTGCGCAAGGTCTACGACCAGATGCCGGAGCCGCGCTGGGTCATCTCCATGGGCTCCTGCGCGAACGGCGGCGGCTACTACCACTATTCCTACTCGGTGGTGCGCGGATGCGACCGCATCGTGCCCGTGGACATCTACGTGCCGGGCTGTCCGCCCACGGCCGAAGCGCTTCTGTACGGAATACTCCAGTTGCAGAACAAGATCCGTCGAACCAATACCATTGCCCGTTGAGAGACTCCTCTGATGGCTGACGTGCAGACACTGGCAGCCCGGGTCCGGGAGCGCCTGGGCGAGCGGGTAACAATCGGCGACCACGTCACGGACATGGTCACCGTGGAGGTCCGCCCCGAACACCTGCTGGAGGTCTGCCGGGTGCTTCGCGACGAGGCGGCCTTCGGCTTCGAGCAGCTGACCGATCTCTGCGGCGTCGACTATCTCGCCTACGGCCAGGCCGAGTGGGCCACCGAGAGCGTGAGCGGCACCGGGTTCAGCCGCGGGGTGGCCGGGCAGGCGGCTTGCGGGGAGCGCGAGGAGCCGCGTTTCGCCGTGGTCTACCATCTCATCTCCTACCGCAACAACCACCGCCTGCGCCTGCGGGTCTTCGCCGCCGGCGAGCCGCCCCTGGTGGAGTCGGTGGTGGAGATCTGGGCGGCGGCCAACTGGTTCGAGCGCGAGGCCTTCGACCTCTACGGCATTCTTTTCAACGGCCATCCGGACCTGCGCCGCATCCTCACCGACTACGGTTTCATCGGCCATCCGTTCCGCAAGGATTTCCCCCTCTCCGGCAACGTCGAGATGCGCTACGACCCGGAGCAGGCGCGGGTGGTGTACGAACCGGTGGATCTCGACCCGCGCGTGCTGGTGCCGCGGGTCATCCGTCACGATCACCGCTACCGCCAGGAACCGGCCAAGCCGGAGGGATCCGATGCCTGAGATCCGCAACTACACCCTGAACTTCGGTCCCCAGCATCCCGCGGCCCACGGCGTGCTGCGCCTGGTGCTGGAGATGGACGGCGAGGTGATCTCGCGCGCCGATCCCCATATCGGCCTGCTTCATCGCGCCACCGAGAAACTGGCCGAGAGCAAGCCCTACAACCAGAGCATCGGCTACATGGACCGGCTCGACTACGTCTCCATGATGTGCAACGAGCACGGCTACGTCCTGGCCATGGAGAAGCTGCTCGGCGTGCAGGTGCCGATCCGCGCCCAGTACATCCGGGTGATGTTCGACGAGATCACCCGCATCCTGAACCACCTGCTCTGGCTCGGCACCCACGCCCTGGACGTGGGCGCCATGGCGATGTTCCTCTACTGCTTCCGCGAGCGCGAGGACCTCTTCGACTGCTACGAGGCGGTGAGCGGCGCGCGCATGCACGCCACCTACTACCGCCCGGGCGGGGTCTACCGCGATCTGCCCGAGAGCATGCCCCACTACCAGCCCTCCAAGTGGCACGACGCCAAGGAGGTGGCCCGGCTCAACGAGAACCGCCAGGGCTCGCTGCTGGATTTCATCTGGGACTTCACCGAGCGCTTCCCGGGCCGGGTGGACGAGTACGAGACCCTGCTCACCGACAACCGCATCTGGAAGCAGCGGACGGTGAACATCGGTGTGGTCACCGCCGAGCGCGCCCTGCAGCTCGGGCTCACCGGGCCGATGCTGCGCGGTTCCGGGGTGGAGTGGGACCTGCGCAAGAAGCAGCCCTACGAGGTCTATGATCGCCTGGACTTCGACATTCCCGTGGGGGTCAACGGCGACTCCTACGATCGCTACCTGGTCCGCATCGAGGAGATGCGCCAGAGCAACCGCATCATCCGCCAGTGCGTGGAGTGGCTGCGCAAGAACCCCGGGCCGGTGATGGTGGACGATCACAAGATCGCGCCGCCGCCGCGCGAAGAGATGAAGGCGGACATGGAGGCCCTCATCCACCACTTCAAGCTCTTCACCGAGGGTTTCTGCCTGCCCGAGGGCGAGGTGTACGCCGCCATCGAGCACCCCAAGGGGGAGTTCGGCGTCTACCTGGTCTCCGATGGCGCCAACAAGCCCTACCGGCTCAAGATCCGCGCACCGGGCTTCGCCCACCTCTCGGCGATGGACGAGATGGTGCGCGGCCACATGCTGGCGGACGTGGTCACCGTGATCGGGACCCAGGATATCGTGTTCGGGGAGATTGACCGCTGATGAGTGAGAACCCGACCCCGCAGCTCTCCGCCGCAGCCCGCGCCGAGATCGATGGCTGGGTGGCGAAGTATCCCGCGGATCGCAAGTCCTCCGCGGTGATGGCGGCCCTCAGGGTGGTGCAGGAGGAGAACGGCGGCTGGATCAGCCGCGAGTTCATGGACGCCATCGCCGCGTACCTGGAGATGCCGCCCATCGCCGTCTACGAGGTGGCCACCTTCTACTCCATGTACGAGCTGGAGCCGGTGGGCCGGCACAAGATCTGCCTGTGCACCAACATCTCCTGCATGTTGTGCGGTTCCGAGTCGCTGCAGGCCCACCTGGAGCAGCGCCTCGGCATCCGGATGGGGGAGACCACTCCCGACGGCCGTTTCACCCTCAAGGAAGTCGAGTGCCTCGGGGCCTGCGC
The DNA here is from genome assembly GCA_028694565.1 of Gammaproteobacteria bacterium. Lineage (GTDB taxonomy): Bacteria > Pseudomonadota > Gammaproteobacteria > DSM-26407 > DSM-26407 > Thioalbus. The sequence continues at coordinate 3,040 of JAQVKR010000030.1, forward strand.
CCATGCGCCGGTGGCGCAGCTGGGGCACGACTACCACGAGAAGCTCACCCCGGAACGGCTGGACGAGATCCTGGACGGGCTGGAGTGAGCGCCGGCGCAGCCGCCCAGCGTACCTGACCGGTTCGGTTCCGACACCCAGTAACGAGAGACCCATGGCCAACGAAGTCTGCTTCCGTACCCTGCACCTGGAGGAGCCCTGGACGCTGGAGAGCTATCTCAGCGTCGGCGGCTACTCGGTGTGGAAGAGGATCCTCAAGGAGAAGACCCCGCCCGAGGCCATCATCGAGGAGCTCAAGGCCTCGAAGCTGCGCGGCCGCGGCGGCGCCGGGTTCCCCACCGGGCTGAAGTGGAGCTTCATGCCCCGCAACGCGCCGGGTCAGAAGTACGTGGTGTGCAATTCCGACGAGGGTGAGCCGGGCACCTGCAAGGACCGCGACATCCTCCGCTACAACCCCCACCAGGTGATCGAGGGCATGGCCATCGCCGGCTACGTCTTCGGCTCGACCGCCGGCTACAACTACATCCGCGGCGAGTTCTGGGAGCCCTACCGGCGTTTCGAGGGAGCGCTGGAGGAGGCCTACGTGGCCGGGCTGCTGGGCCGGGACATCCAGGGTTCGGGCGTGGATTTCGATCTCCATACCCACCTCGGCGCCGGGGCCTACATCTGCGGCGAGGAGACGGCGCTGCTGGAGTCCATCGAGGGCAAGAAGGGCCAGCCGCGCTTCAAGCCGCCGTTCCCGGCCAACTACGGCCTGTTCGGACGCCCCACCACCATCAACAACACCGAGAGCCTGGCCTCGGTGCCGGTGATCCTGGAGAAGGGCGGGGAGTGGTTCGCGGGGCTCGGCACCGAAGGCTCCGGCGGCACCAAGATCTTCAGCGTCTCCGGCCACGTGAACCGGCCCGGCAACTTCGAGGTGCCCCTGGGGACCCCGTTCGCCGAGCTGCTGGAGATGGCCGGCGGGGTGCGCGACGGCCATCGCCTGAAGGCGGTCATCCCGGGCGGATCCTCGGTGCCGGTGGTGCCGGGACACGTGATGATGCAGGTGAACATGGACTACGACGCCATCGCGAAGGCCGGCTCGATGCTGGGCGCCGGCTCGGTGATCGTGATGGACGAGACCACCTGCATGGTCAAGGCCCTGGCCCGGCTTTCCCACTTCTACTACGAGGAGTCCTGCGGCCAGTGCACGCCGTGCCGCGAGGGCACCGGCTGGCTGTCCCGGGTGCTGCATCGCATCGAGCACGGCCAGGGGCGCCCCGAGGACCTGGACCTGCTGGACAACGTGGCCGGCAACATCATGGGCCGCACCATCTGCGCCCTGGGCGACGCCGCGGCGATGCCGGTGCAGAGTTTCCTCAAGCATTTCCGGGACGAGTTCGAGTACCACATCGAGCACAAGCGGTGCATGGTCTCCGCGGCGTGACGCCGGCACGGACAGGACAGCGACGAGCCAACGCATGAGCAAGGTCAAGATCGAGATCAACGGCATCCCCCTGGAAGTCGAGCAGGGGATGATGGTCATCGAGGCCGCGGACCAGGTCGGCATCACCATTCCGCGCTTCTGCTACCACAAGAAGCTGTCGGTGGCCGCCAACTGCCGCATGTGCCTGGTGGAGGTGGAGCGGGCGCCGAAGCCGCTGCCCGCCTGCGCCACGCCGGTGAGCGAGGGCATGAAGGTCTTCACCGACTCGCCCCGGGCCATCGCCGCGCAGAAGGCGGTCATGGAGTTCCTGCTCATCAACCATCCGCTGGACTGCCCCATCTGCGACCAGGGCGGCGAGTGCGAGCTGCAGGACGTGGCCGTGGGCTACGGCGGCGACGTCTCCCGCTTCAGCGAGGGCAAGCGGGTGGTGAAGGACAAGGACATCGGTCCGCTCATCGCCACCGACATGACCCGCTGCATCCACTGCACCCGCTGCGTGCGTTTCGGCGCCGAGATCGCCGGCGTGCGCGAGCTGGGCGCCACCGGCCGCGGCGAGCACACCGAGATCGGCACCTACGTCGCCCGGACGGTGGCCTCCGAGCTGTCGGGCAACGTCATCGACCTGTGCCCGGTGGGCGCCCTGACCTCCCGGCCGTTCCGCTACCAGGCCCGCGCCTGGGAGCTGCGCCAGCATCCCAGCGTGGCGCCCCATGACTGTATCGGTTCCAACCTCTGGGTCCATACCCGCCGCGGCGAGGTGCTGCGCGCGGTGCCGCGCGAGAACGAGGCGGTCAACGAGGTGTGGCTCTCCGACCGCGATCGCTTCGGCTACGAGGGGCTCAACCATCCCGAGCGCCTGCGCCGGCCCCTGCAGCGCGGCGCCGACGGGCAGTGGCGCGAGGTGGACTGGGACACGGCGCTGACCGCCGCGGCCACCGGCCTGAAGCAGGTGCTGGCGCAGCACGGCGCCGGGCGGCTGGGCGCGCTGGTCTCGCCCTCCTCGACGGTGGAGGAGCTCTACCTGGCCCAGGCGGTGATCCGCGGGCTGGGGGGGCGCAACATCGACCACCGGCTGCGCCAGGCCAGCTTCGAGGACCAGGACCGCGCGCCGCTCTTCCCCTGGCTCGGCCAGGCCATCGCGGACCTGGAAGCGGTCGACGCGGCGCTGGTGGTGGGCGCGAACCTGCGCAAGGAGCAGCCGCTCATCGCCCACCGGCTGCGCAAGGCGGCGCTGAAGGGCGCGGGCATCACCTTCCTCTCCGGGGTGGACTACGAGCAGACCTTCCCGGCCACGACCCTGGCCGCGGCCCCGGACACCTGGACCCACACCCTGGCCGGGATCGCCCGGGCGGCGCTGGAGGCGAGCACCGCGCCGCGCCCCGAGGGGCTGCCGCAGCTGGTCTCCGAGACCGCCGCCGGCGATAGGCACCGGGAGATTGCCGCCCGGCTGGCGCAGGCCGGTTCGGCCACCGTGCTGCTGGGGCTCCAGGCCATGGCCCATCCGGACCTGCCGCTGCTGCGCTGCCTGGCGAGCGTCATCAGCGAGCTGACCGGCGCCCGGCTGGGCTACCTCACCGAGGGGGCCAACGGCGCCGGCGCCTGGCTCACCGGCGCGGTGCCGCACCGGGAGCCCGGCGGCAAGGCGCTGAGCGAGCCGGGCCTCGATGCCGGCGCCATGCGCGAGGCCGGCCTGCGGGGCTGGCTGCTGCTGGGGGTGGAGCCCGGCCGCGACTGCGCCGAGCCGGCGGCCACCGCCGCTGCGCTGGCGGGGGCTGAGTTCGTGCTGGCCCTGTCGGCCTATGCCGGCGAGGACCTGCTGCAGCACGCCCACCTGATCCTGCCGGTGACGCCCTTCACCGAGACCGCCGGCACCTTCGTCAACGCCGAAGGACGCTGGCAGGGCTTCGGCGGCGTCGCCCCGCCGCTGGGCGAGGCGCGCCCGGGCTGGAAGGTGCTGCGGGTGCTGGGCAACCTGCTCGGGCTGCAGGGCTTCGACTACGACACTGCCGGGGAAGTGCTGGCGGCGGCGCGGTCGGCCGTCGGCGAGCCGCAGCCGAGCAACCAGCTCGCCTGGCGCTGCCCGCCGGGCCTGCCGGCGCCCGCCGCCGAGCCGGTGCGCCTGGGCGAGGTGCCGCTCTACGCGGTGGACGCCATCGTGCGCCGGGCTTCGGCCCTGCAGCGGACTCCCGACGCCCGCGCCGCGGCCTGCGTGCGCATCGCGCCGGTGCTGGCCGAGCGCCTGGGCCTCGCCGACGCCGGGCGGGTGACCGTGCGCCAGGGCGACGGCAGCGCCACGCTGCCGCTGGTGATCGACCCGCGGGTCGCAGACCGGGTGGCGGTGGTCCCCGCGGGACTGGCCGAGACGGCGGCGCTGGGGGCCTCCTACGGGCCCCTGACGCTGGAGCGGGGTTGAAACGGTGGCTGATTCCAACGGGTATCTGCTGAGGGACGGGCGCGGGTGATGTTCGACTGGTTCATGAATCCGGAAGGGCCGATGGTCCTGGTGGTGATCCTCATCAAGATCATCGCGCTGGTGATGCCGCTGATGCTCGGCGTGGCCTACCTGACCTTCGCCGAGCGCAAGGTCATCGCCTACCTCCACGTGCGCGTGGGACCCAACCGGGTCGGCCCGCGCGGCTGGCTGCAGCCCATCGCCGATGCGCTCAAGCTGGTGATGAAGGAGCTGCTGGTGCCCAGCGCGGCCAACCGCTACCTGTTCATGCTCGGCCCCGTCATGGCCATCGCGCCGGCGCTGACCGCCTGGGCGGTGGTGCCGGTGGGCGAGGGGATGGTCATCGCCGACATCAATGCCGGCCTGCTGTTCCTGCTGGCCATGACCTCCATGGGCGTGTACGGCATCATCGTCGCCGGCTGGGCCTCCAACTCCAAGTACGCCTTCCTCAGCGCCATGCGCGCCGGGGCCCAGATGATCTCCTACGAGATCGCCATGGGCTTCGCGCTGGTGGGCGTGCTGATGGCCGCCGGCAGCCTCAACCTGAGCCAGATCGTCATGGCCCAGCAGGGCAGCATCCTGCACTGGTTCTGGCTGCCGCTGCTGCCGCTGTTCCTGGTCTACTTCATCTCCGGCGTGGCCGAGACCAACCGCTCGCCCTTCGACGTGGCCGAGGGCGAGTCGGAGATCGTGGCCGGCTTCCACGTGGAGTACTCGGGCATGGCCTTCGCCGTGTTCTTCCTGGCCGAGTACGCCAACATGATCCTCATCGCCACCCTGACCGCGCTCCTGTTCGCCGGCGGCTGGCTGTCGCCGTTCCAGGGCATCCCGGTGCTGGAGGGGCTGTTCGCCTGGGTGCCGGGGACGATCTGGCTGCTGCTGAAGGTGTGCGTATTCCTGTTCTGCTTCCTCTGGTTCCGCGCCACCTTCCCCCGCTACCGCTACGACCAGATTATGCGCCTGGGCTGGAAGGTGTTCATCCCGGTGACCATCGTCTGGATCTTCGTCGAAGGCGCGGCGGTGCTGGCCGGCCTCGGGCCGTGGTTCGACTGAGGAGGAGAACGTGAGCGCTCTGCAACGCTACATCAAGAGCTTCCTGCTGTGGGAGCTGGTCATGGGGCTCAAGCTCACGGGCCGGTACCTGTTCGCGCGGAAGATCACGGTCCAGTACCCGGATGAGAAGACGCCGCTGTCGCCGCGCTTCCGCGGCCTGCACGCCCTGCGCCGCTACCCCAACGGCGAGGAGCGCTGCATAGCCTGCAAGCGGTGCGAGGCGGTGTGCCCGGCGCTGGCCATCACCATCGAGGCCGAACCCCGCGAGGACGGCTCGCGCCGGACCACGCGCTACGACATCGATCTCTTCAAGTGCATCTTCTGCGGCTTCTGCGAGGAGTCCTGTCCCGTGGACTCCATCGTCGAGACCCGGATCTTCGAGTACCACTTCGAAAAGCGCGGCGAGCAGATCATGACCAAGGACAAACTGCTGGCCATCGGTGACCGGTTCGAGGCGCAGATCGCGGCCGATCGTGCCGCCGACGCGCCCTACCGCTGACGGGTAACGAGAGCGAGAGATTATGGAGCAGGCGATCTTCTACTTCTTCTCCGCGGTGCTCATCTTCGCCGCCGGGATGGTGATCACGGCCCGCAACCCGGTGCACGCGGTGCTGTTCCTGGTGCTGGCCTTCTTCACCAGCGCGGCGCTGTGGCTGCTGCTGGAGGCGGAGTTCCTGGCCATCGTGCTGGTGCTGGTCTACGTGGGCGCGGTGATGGTGCTGTTCCTGTTCGTGGTGATGATGCTCGACATCAACCTGGCGCCGCTGCGGGAGGGCTTCGCCCGCTACCTCCCCGTCGGGGTGCTGGTGCTGGCGCTGGTGGTGCTGGAGATGGTGCTGGTGGTGGGGCCGCGCCTGTTCGGTGCGGAGGCGGTGACCGTCCCGGCCCGCCAGGCGGCGGAGTACAGCAATACCGAGACCCTCGGCGAGCTGCTCTACACCGTCTACGTCTATCCCTTCGAGGTGGCGTCGGTGATTCTGCTGGTGGCCATCGTGGCGGCCATCGCGCTGACCCTGCGCCGCCGGCCCGGCACCCTGAAGCAGGAGGTGGGCCGGCAGGTGGCGGCGAATCGCGGCGAGCGGGTGCGGCTGGTGCGCATGGCCGCCGAACGTTCGAAGCGCTGAGGGCGCGGGTGACCAACGGGGGCGAGCCCCCGCCGACAGGACAACGAGAACAGGCGAACCATGATTCCGCTTTCCAACTACCTCGTCGTGGGGGCCGTGCTCTTCGGTCTGAGCATGGCGGGCATCGTGCTCAACCGCAAGAACATCATCGTGCTGCTGATGTGCGTGGAGCTGATGCTGCTGGCGGTGAACACCAACTTCATTGCCTTCTCCCGCTACCTCGGGGACACGGCGGGCCAGGTGTTCGTGTTCTTCATCCTCACGGTGGCGGCGGCCGAGGCGGCGATCGGCCTGGCCATCCTGGTGGTGCTGTTCCGCAACCGGCGCACCATCAACGTCGAGGATCTGGACGAGCTTAAGGGGTAGGGGCAGGCCATGGAGAACATCTATCTGACCATCGTCCTGGCGCCCCTGGCGGGCGCCCTCATCGCCGGGCTGTTCGGCCGCCATATCGGCCGTGCCGGCGCCCATGGCGTGACCATCCTCGGCGTGGCGGTCTCCACCGCGCTGTCGTTCCTGGTGTTCAAGCGCATCGTCATCGACGGCGCCGCGGTCGAGAACCTCAGCGTCTACACCTGGGCGGTCAGCGACGGGGTGCGGTTCGAGGTGGGCTTCCTGGTGGATTCCCTCACGGCGGTGATGATCTCGGTGGTCACCTTCGTGTCGCTGATGGTGCACATCTACACCATCGGCTACATGGCCGACGACGAGCACAACTGGAAGGACGGCAGCCTCTCGGGCAACAACAGCTACCAGCGCTTCTTCAGCTACATCTCGCTGTTCACCTTCTCCATGCTCATGCTGGTGATGTCGAACAACTTCCTCCAGCTGTTCTTCGGCTGGGAGGCGGTGGGCCTGGTCTCCTACCTGCTCATCGGTTTCTGGTTCCAGCGCGACACGGCCATCTACGCCAACCTGAAGGCGTTCCTGGTGAACCGCGTGGGCGACTTCGGCTTCCTGCTCGGCATCGCCGCGGTGCTCATGTACTTCAACAGCCTCGACTACGCCGACGTGTTCGCCGCGGCTCCGCTGCTGAAGGACATGACCATCCAGATCCTGCCCGGCAGCGACTGGTCGCTGCTCTCCGTCATCGGCATCCTGCTGTTCATCGGCGCCATGGGCAAGTCGGCCCAGGTGCCCCTGCACGTGTGGCTGCCCGACTCCATGGAGGGCCCCACGCCCATCTCCGCGCTCATCCACGCGGCCACCATGGTGACCGCGGGCGTGTTCATGGTGGCGCGCATGTCGCCCCTGTACGAGCTCTCGGAGACGGCGCTGGGCTTCATCCTCGTCATCGGCGCCACCACCGCCCTGTTCATGGGCCTGGTGGGCCTGGTGCAGAACGACATCAAGCGGGTGGTGGCCTACTCCACCCTGTCCCAGCTCGGCTACATGATGGTGGGCCTGGGCGCCTCGGCCTACGCCGCCGGCATCTTCCACCTCGCCACCCACGCCTTCTTCAAGGCGCTGCTGTTCCTGGCCGCGGGCTCGGTCATCATCGCCATGCACCACGAGCAGGACATCCGCAAGATGGGCGGCCTCAAGAAGTACATGCCCATCACCTACTGGACCTCCCTGGTGGGGTCGCTGGCGCTCATCGGCTTCCCGGGCTTCGCCGGCTTCTACTCCAAGGACGCGGTCATCTAGGCGGTGCACCTGTCCCAGGTGCCGGGCTCCGGCTACGCCTACTTCTGCGTGCTGATCGGGGTGTTCGTCACCGCGCTCTACTCCTTCCGCATGTTCTTCCTGGTGTTCCACACCGAGGAGCGGATGGACGAGCACACCCGCTCCCACCTGCGCGAGTCGCCCTGGGTGGTGACCCTGCCGCTGGTGCTGCTGGCGATCCCGTCGGCCATCGCCGGATTCCTGTTCGAGGGGCCGATGCTGTTCCAGGGCCTGCTGGGCGGGGCGATCAGCGTGCTGCCCGGCCACGACGTGCTCGCGGAACTGGGCGCCGAGTACCACGGCCCGCTGGCGATGATGCTGCACGGTCTGCTGGCGCCGCCCTTCTGGCTGGCCGCCGCCGGCGTGGCCAGCGCCTGGTACGTCTACACCCGGCGGCCGGACATCGCCGAGAGCGTCCGCGCCCGGGTGCAGGGGCTCTACACGCTGCTGGATCACAAGTACTACTTCGATGAATTCAACGACCGCGTGTTCGCCGGCGGCGGGCGCGGCCTCGGCCGCCTGTTCTGGCGGGCCGGTGACGCGACGCTCATCGACGGCTGGCTGGTGAACGGCACCGCCAACACCGTCGGCCGCCTGGCCGGGGTGCTGCGCCGGGTGCAGTCGGGCTACCTCTACCACTACGCCTTCGCCATGATCATCGGTCTGGTGGGGATGCTCAGCTGGGTGCTGTTCGGTTGAGCGGGGTTCGCCGCGCGGCTCGCGCCCGCGCCGCGCACAGAACAAGAGACAAGGGCTAAAGGACCCATTCCATGACGGATCTACCGCTTCTGAGTCTGCTCGTCTGGGCGCCCGTGGTGGGCGGCGTACTGGTGCTGGCCACCGGTGGCGACCGCAACGCGCTGGCGGCGCGAACCGTGGCCCTGCTGGCCGCGGTCGGCGTGCTGCTGCTGTGCGTACCCCTGTGGACCGGCTTCTCCACCGGCACCGCCGAGATGCAGTTCGTGGAACGGCATGCCTGGATTCCCGCCTTCAGCGTGGAGTACTACCTGGGCGTGGACGGCATCTCCATGCCCCTCATCGTGCTCACCAGCTTCACCACCGTGCTGGTGGTCATCGCCGGCTGGGAGGTGATCCAGGAGCGGGTGGCCCAGTACCTCGCGGCCTTCCTGATCATGGAAGGGCTGATGAACGGCGTGTTCGCCGCCCTCGACGGCATCCTGTTCTACGTCTTCTGGGAGGCGATGCTGATCCCGATGTTCCTCATCATCGGCATCTGGGGCGGCCCGCGGCGCATCTACGCCACCATCAAGTTCTTCCTCTACACCTTCCTCGGATCGGTGTTCATGCTGGTGGCGCTGATCTACCTCTACCTGCAGTCCGGCAGCTTCGCCAT
>JAQVKR010000031.1 GCA_028694565.1 Gammaproteobacteria bacterium
GACGGGCGGACGCGGAAGCCGTCTACGCGAACCTGGCCCGGGAACGCAGCTACTACGGGTTTCTCGCCGCCGATCGCCTGGGGAGCGAATACCAGTTCAACGATCGCCCCCTGCGCTACGACGACGCGCAGCTGTCCGCGCTGCTCGGGCGCTGGCCGGGGCTCGTGCGCTCGCGCGAGCTTCACCTGGCCGGACTGGAGCTGGACTCGCGCCGGGAGTGGTACACGGAGATAGGGCGGATGGGGGACGAGGAGCTCAAGCAGGCGGCCAGGCTCGCCCATCTGTGGGGGTGGCACGACCGGGCCATCCTGACCGTGGCGAGAGCGGAGAGCTTTGACGACCTGTCACTGCGATTTCCGCTGGCCTTTGGCGATTCGGTGGAGCGCGAAGCCCGTGACCGCGAGCTCGATCCGTCCTGGGTGTTCGCCATGCTGCGCCAGGAGAGCGCGTTCCGTCCCGAGGCCCGCTCGCCGGTGGGCGCCCGCGGGCTGATGCAGCTGATGCCGAAGACCGCGGATCTGGTCGCCCGCAGTCTCAACACCCGCATCTCCAGCTACGAGAGACTCTATGAACCCGAGTTCAACATCCGCCTGGGAACCACCTATCTGCGGCGGGTGCTGGACCGCCACGACTCCAATCCGGTCCTGGCCACCGCGGCCTACAACGCCGGGCCGCACCGGGTCGACCAGTGGCTGCCCGAGGAGGGTCCCTGGACGCCGGACCGCTGGGTGGAATCGGTCCCCTTCTCCGAGACCCGGACCTACCTGCAGCGGGTATTCGCCTATACCGCCATCTACGATCACCGGCAGCAGCGCAGGGTCGAACCGCTGAGCCGGCGCATGCCGAAGGTGCAGCCGGCCGCGGCCTCCCCGAAAGACGGCGACTGACCCCGCCGGCGGGGGTCAGCCCTCGCCCCGCACGGGGCGCGAACGGCCCTCGGCGTCCACGGCCACGTAGGTCAGGGTGGCCTCGGTCACCTTCACGCATTCGCGGCGGGTCGGGTAGCGCTGGGCGAAGACCTGGACCTCCACGGTGATGGAGCTGCGCCCCACCCGCTTGACCTCGGCGAAGAAGCTCACCACGTCGCCGACGAACACGGGACGGTGGAATTCGAAGTGATTGACGGCCACCGTCACCACCCTCCCCCCCGCGGCCTCGACCGCCGGAATGCTGCCGGCCACGTCCACCTGCGACATGATCCAGCCTCCGAACACATCCCCGTTGGGATTGGTGTCGCTGGGCATGGCCACGAGCCGGATTGACGGCTGCCGCTCTACCGGAAAGGCTGTATCCTGACTGCTCACTGCTCCTCCGCTCCCCATTGGAACCCTCCGGGATTCTACTGCCCCCGAAGCCGGCAGCGCCAGCGAGGGTGGCATCGTCGGGGCGCCGTCAAAGCGCCTTTGCCCGCCTCTTCACCTGTCGCGTGGCGACGGGCACAATCCGGCTATCAAGCGACCCGAGACAGCACATGAGCCAGATGACGGAACGACCCGCCGCCACCTTCCGCTGGCAGGATCCCCTCGATCTCGAAAGCCAGCTCTCCCCCGGGGAACGGGACATCCGCGACCTCGCCGCCCGGTTCGCCAGGGACCGGCTTGCGCCGGGCGTTCGCCAGGCCCATCGTGAGGAGCGCTTCGATCCCGGGCTGCTGCGGGAGCTCGGCGCCCTGGGCCTCCTCGGGCCGACGCTCGACGGCTACGGCTGCGCCGGCGCCGGCCACGTGGGCTACGGATTGATCGCCCGGGAGCTGGAGCGGGTGGACAGCGCCTACCGGACCGTCCTCAGCGTCCAGTCGAGCCTGGTGATGTATCCCCTTCACCGGTTCGGCTCGGAGGAGCAGCGCTCCCGCTACCTGCCGCGGCTCGCCCGGGGCGAGCTCATCGGCTGCTTCGCGCTGACCGAGCCGGAGCACGGCTCCGATCCGGGCGGCATGGACACCCGGGCGACCCCGGTCGCCGGAGGCTATCGGCTGTCCGGGAACAAGACCTGGATCACCAATGCCGCCATCGCCGACCTGTGCCTGGTGTGGGCCCGGGTGGACGGCGACGGCATCCGCGGCTTCCTGGTCGAGCGGGGGGATCGGGGGCTCGACACCCGGACCATCGAGGGCAAGTTCTCGCTGCGCGCCTCCAATACGGGCGAAATCCGCCTCGACGGCGTGTTCGTGCCCGAGGAGCGGATGCTGCCCGGCGCCCGGGGGCTCGGCGGGCCCTTCGCCTGCCTGAACCAGGCCCGCTATGGCATCGCCTGGGGCGTCATGGGCGCGGCGGAGGCGTGCTGGCACACCGCCCGGGACTACACCCTGGAGCGGCGGCAGTTCGGCCGTCCCCTCGCCGCCAACCAGCTGGTGCAGCGCAAGCTCGCCGACATGCAGGGTGAAATCACCCTGGGCCTGCAGGGCGCGCTGCGCCTGGGGCGGCTGTTCGAGGCCGGGGCGGAGACGCCCGAAGCGGTTTCCCTGCTCAAGCGCAACAACTGCGGCAAGGCGCTGGATATCGCCCGCCAGGCGCGCGATCTGCTGGGCGCCAACGGCATCAGCGACGCCTACCCGGTGATCCGGCACCTGCTCAACCTGGAAACGGTCAACACCTACGAGGGCACCCATGACATCCACGCCCTGATACTCGGACGCGCCATGACGGGCATCCAGGCCTTCACCGGCTGACCTGCCGGACGGGCGGGATGCGCCTTTGACAACCATGCACAGGAGTCGCCAAACGTGAACGACAAGACTGCCGGCGGGATCAAGGCCGGCGACAGCGCCAGCTTCCGCAAGACCGTCACCGAGGCCGACGTCAGCCTCTATGCCGGGATTACCGGCGATCTCAACCCCGCCCACATTGACGAGATTTTCGCCCGCGAATCGATGTTCAAGGAACGTATCGCCCATGGAATGCTGACCGCCGGCCTCATCTCGGCCGTGCTCGGCACCCGCCTGCCCGGACCCGGCACCATCTACCTCGGGCAGACGCTGAATTTCCTGGCGCCGGTGCGGATCGGCGACACGATCACGGCGACCGTCGAGGTCCTGGAGCTTGTCGCCGGAGGCAAGCGGGTACGGCTGAAGACCACCTGCGTCAACCAGGACGGCACGAGGGTTCTGGACGGCGAGGCGACGGTGATGCCGCCGCGCCGGGTCAGGGCGTGATGATGACGGGGGTACCCACCTCGACCAGCGCGAACAATTCGCGGATGTCGCCATCCCAGAGGGCGATGCAGCCCTCGGTCCAGTCCCGATGGGCGCCGAATCCATGAATGAAGATGGCCCCGCCGAGAACCGTATCCCATGGCGGCGAGGTGCCGTTGTCTATCGCCCGACGGATCCGGCGGAGCTCCTCCCGGGTGATTCGTCCGTCGAGAAAGGCCTTCTCCGCATCGAGCCGGTTGGGATAGCTGAGGCCCAGTGACAGGTAGAAACGGCTGTCCGGGTTTTTCACCGAGACGTAGTATTCACCTTCCGGCGTCCGCCCGTCCCCCTCCTTCAGCTTGGGACCGGCAGGATTCTTGCCCAGCGCGACCGGATAGCTCTTCAACAGCCGATCGCCGGTATAGAGCGCCAGGGTCCGGGCGCTCTTGTGAACCAGGATGCGCAGGGGGGCCTCGACGACGGGCGCCGGCGGCGGTTGCCGCTCCGGCTCCCGTTCCGCTTCCGCCATCTCACGGGAGACCGGCACCGGCTCCTGGTAGGCGGCGCAACCGCCAAGCAGGGCGATCAGGAGCAGATGGAAGACAAGGCGAGGCATGGCGGCTGGCGCAACCGGGTCATCATGGGCGGGAAGGCCGCAAGCGGACGGGCCCCGTTCCGCACCGGTAGGCGGACCCCTCCCGCCGGTGCGTCTGGAGCGCACGCCCCGGACCGCGGCCAGGCGGATCCGGGGCCGCACACGCTACTTGATGAGCAGGTCGTCCAGGGCCTTTCCGGAGGCGATGGCGGCGCCGACCCAGCGGGGCTGCTTGCCGCGCCCGGTCCAGGTTTCCTTCGCATTGTCCGGGTTGCGGTACTTCGGCTTGACCTTCATCTTGGGCCGGGCCTTGGCCTTGGTCTTGACATCGGCCTTCTTGCGCGGGGCGCGGGGCGCCGGCTTCGCGCCGCCGGGAGCCGGGAACAGTCCGGCGATGTCCTCGGCGCTGAGGCCGAGCCGACTGATCTGGCGCGCCACCGCCTTGAACTCGGAGGAAGCAGTCAGGGCGGAAACCTTGTCCTGGAACTCCTTCTGTTCAATCTGCTGCTGGAGCGCTTCCAGTTCGGCTTTCATTTCGTTGATGGTTTTCTGCTTCCTGGGTCTGGGCATCGTTGATCTCCGGAGTATTGTTTCGAATTGGTTCCAGATACCAATTCCTGGGTTTTCTGTTCAGCTGTCCTGGCTCGCCCCTATTCGCGTTGGGTCAAATATTAATAATCATCCGGCATAATGACAAGGAATACGGGAAGTTTTTTCCATAATCACGGATATTGCCGCTTCCGCACACCCGGATTCCGGCGATCCATTATAATCGGGCGCCGTGGCGACGGTTTCAGAGAGCGATAAACCCTTGTATCACACGCTACCCCTCAGCATGCTGCCGGTACCGGCGCCGGACGAAACCTGGGTACTGCTGGAGAGTGCGCGGCCCGACCGTGAGAACCGTTACTCGTATTTCTTCCGGGGCCCCTTGCGCGAGATTCTCCTCGAGCGCCCCGAAGAGGCCGAATCGTTCCTCGAAACCCTTGAGGACCTGCGTGGCCGGTACTGGCTGGCCGGGTACCTGACATTCGAGCTCGCCTACGCCCTGGAGCCGAGGCTGAACGGCAGCATGCCCTCCTTCGACGGGCCTCTGGCCTGGTTCGGCGTGTTCGGGAAACCGCACATTTTCGACCACGCGACCGGCGCCTGGTCGCCCGAACCACCAACCGCGCAATCCGCGCACCGCGCCGCAGCGCCCGGCGGCGACGGGTCCTGCGCGGACGTCGAATATTCACCACGGATTTCGCCCGGGGAGTATGCCGCGGCTTATTCGGAAATCCAGAATTGGCTGCGGGAAGGGGAAACCTACCAGGTGAATTTCACCTTCCCCGGCACCTGCCGCTCGGCCCTTCCCGCGCTTGAGCTCTACTCCCGCCTGCGCGAGGCGCAGCGTGTTCCCTATTCCGCCTTGCTCCAGCACGGCGATCGCACGGTGCTGTCCCTCTCGCCCGAGCTGTTCTTCCGGGTCGAGGGCAACGCCATAACCACGCGCCCGATGAAGGGAACCGCCCCCCGCGGATTCGGCGCCCGGGAGGATGGCCGCCGCCGCCGCGGCTTGCGCAGCGATCCGAAGAATCGCGCCGAGAACCTGATGATCGTCGACCTGCTGCGCAATGACCTGGGCCGGGTCTGCACGGCCGGAAGCATACGGGTGCCCCACCTGTTCCGGGTCGAGGCGCACCGAACCCTGCTGCAGATGACCTCGACCATCACGGGGACCCTCGGCCGGCAGTGGACCCTGCCCTCGCTGCTGCGCGCGCTCTACCCCTGCGGCTCGGTCACCGGCGCCCCCAAGCTGCACACCCTGGAGCTCATCGCCGGAATCGAAACCGGACCGAGGGGCGTCTACTGCGGCGCCATAGGATTCACCGCGCCCGACGGACGCTGCACGTTCAACGTTCCGATCCGCACCCTGGAGCGGCATGCCGGTGAGAGGCACTGGCGCTTCCACACCGGCAGCGGCGTGGTTCACGGCGCCGATGCGGGGATGGAGTGGCGGGAATGCCTGAACAAGGCCTCGTTCCTCACCACGCCGACCCCGACCTTCGAGCTCCTGGAGACCCTGCGCCTGGACGGAACGGGCATTACCCACGCCGATGCGCATCGCCGCCGGCTCGCCGCCTCGGCCCGCTACTGGGCATTCGAGTTCGACCGGCGGGCGTGGGAACGACTGATCGGCATCATCCGGGAGCACGCGGAAAGCCGCCCGCAGATGGTGCGCATCCTTCTGGACCGCGAAGGCCGGCTGCGCTGGGAGCGCATCCCGCTGGCGGACCCCGCGGCGGCGCCGCCGGCGGTGCGCCTCAACCCCGAGCCGGTGGATCCGGAAAATCCCCACCTCTACCACAAGAGCACCTGGCGGCCCTGGTATGCGGACACCCTGGCGCGGATCCGCGCCGGAGAAATTTTCGACGAGATATTCCTCAACACCCGGGGGGAGCTCACCGAGGGGGCCCGCACCAACCTCTTCGTGCGGATCGAGGGAGCGCTGTTCACCCCGCCGGTGGAGTGCGGCCTGCTGCCGGGAATCCTGCGCGCGGCGCTGCTGCGTGCGGGCGAGTGCCGGGAACGGGTTCTGCGGCCCGGGGACCTGGAACGGGCCGAGGCCATCTACTGCGGCAACTCCGTTCGCGGCCTGGTCCGGGTCCGCCGCGTCGCTCCGCTGGAGCCGGGCCGGCATATGGGCACAATAGAAAACTTTGATGGCTCAGGCGGTTGACAAGAACCGGCCCCCTGGTTAACTTGTCCACCAAGCGCCGATTTGATCCACAGCTTGCGGGCGCTCAATAAATGCAGCTAAAGCGGGTGCCCTGAAAAGCCTGCTTTAGCCAATGCTGAAGCGGGCTTTTTTCGTTGCGCGGAAATCGCCGATTTAATCGACAACTTGCAGGGCGATCAACAAATGCTGCTAAAGCGTTCGCGGTCCCAGATTCCCCCGGGCCCGGAGCAACGCAATCAACGACCGGGGGAGTCAGAGGAACACGGCATGAGCAATCTTCGCACCCAGATCGACACCGAAACCGATGGCGCCTCCCGCGCCGAAATCACCGGCACCACGGCGGAGCACCTGCAGCTGCCCCGCGGCGAGGCGCTTATCTCCGCCCTGGTGCTGGCCCAGATCAAGGCCGATCCGGAACTGGCGCGCCAGCCCCTGGACACCCTCCTGTGCCGCTCCATAGAGCGCGCCGCACGGGTCTACGGCCTGATCCAGGAGACCACCGACACGCCGCCGGTACTGCGCCGGCTCCTGCCCCACGCCCATCGCCTCATCGAGGAGCTGCACGCCCTGGCCGAGGCCCAGCCGGCGGCCTGCCGCAGCCATCGGGAACAGGCCGAGCAGCGCCATCATTGGCGCGCCCAGGAGCGCGCCGCCGACGTCATCGCCTGGTGCATCGTCAACGAGGAGCTCGAGGCGGAATGAGCACCCGGGCGGGGCCGTGAAGACGGCCCCGCCCGGCCGCCGTTCAGGGCTGCAGCAGGCCGCGCAGTTCGGGCAGCGCGTTCTCCATGCTCCTGCGTCCCTGTTCGATGGCCTCGGCGGCGCGATCGTAGTCGAGCACGCCCAGATGGCCGAGACGCGGCGCGAGATAGACGTCGGGGGGATCGCCCGCCATCCGGCTGCGGGTGATGCGGTCCTGCATGATGTTGATGGAATCGAGCAGGACCGTGAACAGCCCCGGCGATCCGGACCCGTCGGTTCCGCGCCCGCTGCTGAGCAGCGCCGCGGGCAGATTGCGGCGCAGGCTCTCGTTCAGCCGGTTCATGAGGGGATCCAGGCGGCCTTCCTGGGCCGCCTTCTCCGGGGGCCGCTTGCGGCGCTTGCCCACGATGTCGCCGTTGAGGTTGACCGCGATCACCACCTCCGCCCCGAGCGCGCGGCACAGCGAAACCGGAACCGGGTTGACCAGGCCGCCATCCACCAGCCAGCGTTCCTGGTAGCGGGCCGGGGAGAACAGGCCGGGCAGCGCCATCGAGGCGCGCACCGCATCCAGCAGCGAGCCCTCCTCGAGCCACTGCTCGCGGCCGGTCTCGAGGTCGGTCGCGACGGCCGCGAAGCGGCATGACAGCTTGCCGATTTCCTGATCCTCCACGTATTCGCGGAAGATCTCCATCAGCCGCTCGCCCTCGATGAACCCGCCGTTGAGGCGTACGTCCATGAGCCGCACCACGTCCCACCAGCTCAGGGTTTCCACCCACTCGCGCAGCCAGGGCAGATTGCCGCTGGCGTAGGCCGCGCCCACCAGCGCGCCGATGGAGGCGCCGCAGACCACCTCCGGGCGGATGCCGGCCTCTTCCAGTGCCTCGATGATGCCGATGTGGGCCCAGCCGCGGGCCGAGCCGCTGCCGAGGGCGAGCCCCACCCGCGGCGCATCGCCCTGCTGCCGCTTCCCGCCGTCCATGGCTCAGCCTCCCCGCACGCCGGGCAGGGAACGGGCGCGAAGCAGTCCGATGATCGTCTTCGCGTCGCGCAGGCGCCCGTCGAGGGCCTGCCGCAGGGCCTCGGGGTAGGAAAGCCAGTGCACCTCCATGAGCTCGTCCTCCTGGTGGTCCGTGGCCACCGTCGTCAGTCCGCGGGCGAGGTAGAGATGGATCACCTCGTCACAGAAGCCGGGTGTGCTCAGGACGCTGCCCAGAGCACGCCAGTGGCGGGCCCGCAGCCCCGCCTCCTCGGCCAGCTCCCGGCGCGCGGTGGCCCACGGCGGCTCGTCCGGCTCGATCTTCCCGGCCGGAAGCTCCCACAGCCAGCCGCCGGCGGCGTGGCGGTACTGGCGCACGAGACAGACGTTGCGCCGGGCGTCCAGCGCCACCACGGCCGCGCCGCCGGGATGGCGCACCACCTCCAGCTCCAGCGTGCGGCCATCCGGCCGCTGCACGGTTTCGATGCCGAGATCCACCACGCGGCCCCGATGGATGCGCCGGCGGCCGGTCATCCGAGCCGGCTCTTTGCCGCCGCCCACAGCTGTTCCAGCCGTTCCGGGCCGACCGCCTCGGGTGCCGCGCCCTCCGCGGCGAGCTGCCCCTCCATGTGGCGGAAGCGGTTGGAGAAGCGGTGGTTGGCGGCGCGCAGGGCGCGCTCCGGGTCCACCCCGGCATGGCGCGCGATGTTGACGCAGGTGAAAAGAACGTCGCCCAGTTCCGCCTCCACCCGCTCCGGCCCCTCCCCCCCGGCCCGGGCCTCGCGCAGCTCCCGGATCTCCTCGTCGAGCTTGAGGAACACCCCGTCGATGTCGGGCCAGTCGAAACCGGCCCTCGCGGCGCGGGACTGGAGCTTGCGGGCGCGGGTCAGGGCCGGCAGGGCGAGGCTCACCCCGTCGAGCAGGCTGTGGAGATGCGCCGTGCCGCGCTCCGCCGCCTTGCGTTGCCGCTCCGCCGCCTTGTGAGCCTCCCAGGCCTCGGTCTGCCCGGCGGCGTCGGCCACCACGGCTTCGCCGAAGACATGGGGGTGACGGCGCACGAGCTTGTCCACGATGGCGGCGGCCACATCGGCGAAGGTGAACTCGTCCGCCTCCTCCGCGATGCGGGCGTAGAAGACCACCTGGAACAGCAGATCGCCGAGTTCCTCGCGCAGCTCGCCGGGATCGCCGGCCTCGGCCGCCTCGGCCACCTCGTAGGCCTCCTCCAGGGTGTGCGGCACCAGGCTGGCGTAGGTCTGCTCGAGATCCCAGGGACAGCCGCGCTCGGGATCGCGCAGCGCCGCCATCACCTCCAGCAGTTGATCGACGGGGTTCATCGGCCGCTCCTCCTCGGTATCGCCTGCGCTCATCGGGCCGGGGGAAAGCGCAGGCCGAACGCCCTCCGCCCCCGGGCCGGCCCCCGGCTCAGTGCCGCCGATGGACCTCGATGACATTGGGCAGCTGGTTGATCTGATCCAGCACCCGGCCGAGCTGATCCAGGCCGTTGATCTCCAGCGTCAGGGTCATGTCGGCGGTGTTCCCCTCCTTGTCCGAGAGGGTGTTCACCGCGGTCACGTTGATGCGATCGTTGGCGAGCAGGCTGGTGATGTCCCGCAGCAGCCCCTGGCGGTCATAGGCCTTGATGTAGACGTCCACCGGGTAGGTGCTGCGGGTCTGCCCGCCCCACTCCACCTCGATCAGCCGTTCATCCTCGCGGCGCTGGTACTCCAGCACGTTGGGGCAGTCGCGGCGGTGGATGGTGACCCCCCGCCCGCGGGTGATGTAGCCCATGATGGCATCGCCGGGCACCGGCTTGCAGCAGCGCGCCATGTGGGCCAGCAGGTTGCCGACCCCCTGGATGTGGACGTCGCTGCCGGAAGTGGGCGTGCTCGGCCGGGAGATGGGCAGGGGCAGCTCGGACTGGGGCGGCTCCTGGCGCTGCAGGACCTGGTGCGCGGTGACCACCTGGCCGGGGCGGATGTCCCCGGCGCCCACCGCCGCCAGGAGATCCTCGCCGCGCTTGAAGTTGTACTTCCCGGCGATGGTCTCGTAGTCGATGGGCCCCAGGCCGAGACGCTGCTGCTCGCGCTCCATGGCGGCGCGCCCGGCGGCGCAGTTCTTGTCATGGTCCTGCAGCCGGAACCAGTGCTGGACCTTGCCCCGGGCCCGGCCGGTGTTGAGATAGCCGAGGTTGGGATTGAGCCAGTCGCGGCTCGGGGCGCCCTCCTTGGCGGTCAGGATCTCCACCTGCTCACCGGTCTGCAGGCGGTAGGTGAGCGGCACGATGCGGCCGTTTATCTTGGCCCCCCGGCAGCGGTGCCCGAGCTCGGTGTGGATGTGATAGGCGAAGTCCAGCGGCGTGGCGCCCACGGGCATGTCCACCACCTTGCCCTGGGGGGTGAAGACGTAGACCCGCTCCTCCACCACCGCGCTCTTCAGATCGTCGAGCAGGGCCTCGGTGTCGCTCAGCTCCTCCTGCCAGTTCAGGATCTGGCGCAGCCAGGCGATCTTGGCCTCGAAGCTCGAGTCGTAGGCCATGCCCTCCTTGTAGCGCCAGTGGGCGGCCACGCCCAGCTCCGACTCGCTGTCCATCTCGTGGGTCCGGATCTGGACCTCCAGGTTCCGGCCCTCGGGACCGATGACCGCGGTGTGCAGGGAACGGTAGCCGTTCTCCTTGGGGGTGGCGATGTAATCGTCGAACTCCCGGGGGATGTGGGCCCAGAGGGTATGGACGATGCCCAGCGTCGCATAGCAGTCGGGAATGGAGTCGACCAGCACCCGCAGTGCGCGCACGTCGTGGATCTGGTGGAAATCCTGGCTCTTGCGCTGCATCTTGCGCCAGATGCTGTAGATGTGCTTCGCCCGGCCATGGACCTCGGCCTGGATTCCGGCACCCGCGAGAGACTCCCGCAGCTGGTCCATCACGCGGTGGATGTAGCGTTCGCGATCCACCCGCCGCTCTTCCAGCAGGCGCGCGATCTGCTTGTAGGTCGCCGGTTCGAGGAAGCGGAAGGCGAGGTCCTCCAGCTCCCACTTGATCTGGCCGATGCCGAGCCGGTTGGCCAGGGGCGCGTAGACCTCCTGGATCTCGCGGGCCAGCTCGCGGCGGACCGGCTCGTCGGCGTCCCGGGCCAGGCGCATGGCGACCACCCGCTCGGCCAGCTTGACCAGCACCACGCGGACGTCCTCGACCATGGCCAGGAGCATCTTGCGCAGGTTCTCGGCATGGCCGCCGTCGCAGCGCCGATCGCTGGCGCTCTGGTAGATGTCGTGGATGGCGTTCATCTGCCGAATCCCGCCCAGCAGCCGGCTCACGCCCTCGCCGACCCGTTCCGCGACCGTCTCCGGATCGAGCACGTCGTCGCGCACGCAGGGGTACAGGAGCGCGGCGGCGAGGGTTTCCGGATCGAGGCGCATGTCGGCGAGCACATCGGCCATGGCCAGGCCCTCGCCCAGGACCCCGCCCTCCCCACCCGCGGGGCCGCTGTCCGGGAACGCGTCCTGGAGCAGCGCACAGGCGGCGCGCAGGCGTTCGGGCGCGAGATCCGGGCGTTCCTGGCGCAGCAGCACCAGCCAGTCCTCCAGGGCGATCTCCCGGTCGGCGTCGATGCGGATGCTTTCCTTGACCTTTACCATGGCTTCTCGAACAGGGCGATGGACTCCACGTGGGTGGTATGGGGAAACATGTCCATGATACCCGCGCTCACCAGCCGGTATCCCCCCTCGCGCACCAGCACGCCGGCATCGCGGGCCAGGGTGGCCGGATTGCAGGAGACGTAGACGACCCGGCCGGCGCCGAAGGCCGGCAGGTGGCGGACCATCTCCAGGGCGCCGGTGCGGGGCGGATCGAGCAGCACCTTGTGGAACCCGGCCGGGCCCAGGGTTCGGCGCTGAAATCCCCCGCCAGGTCGGCGGCGTGGAACTCGGCGTTGGTGATGCCGTTGCGCAGCGCGTTGG
>JAQVKR010000458.1 GCA_028694565.1 Gammaproteobacteria bacterium
TTGAGCCGCTCCAGCTCCGCACGTCGCGCCGCCGCCATGGCGCTGATCGCGGTTTTCCCCGGATCGTCGCCCTGGCGGAGGCCCTCGGCCAGGCGCTGCTCGGCGTGGCGGATCAGCGCGGCGATCTGCTCCCGGGTGTGGCGCACCACGTCCTGGGCGGTGCCCCGGGGGACCTTCTGGCCGAGCCGGTCGAAGTGGGCGGCGGTGAGCAGGGCGCCGAGGTCCTTGCCGCTGCCGTCCACCACCACCCGCCGGGTGGTGACCGGCAGGTAGCGGTGCGCCTGGAGGCGCCGGGGGGCGGCGCAGTGGAGGACGAATGAGGCCTCCAGCAGCAGGGTGCCGGCCTTGAGGGGCGGCAGCTTGAGGGTACAGAGGGTGGCGTTGCCGAAGTCACCGCCGAGGATCATGTCCATGGCGCCGCGCACCATGGGGTGCTCCCAGCTGAGGAAGTGCATGTCCTCCCGGGCCAGCGCCCGGTTGCGCTGGAAGGTGACCGTCAGGCCGTCCTCCGGCAGCCCCGGGAAGCTCTCGCAGCGCATGTGATCACCGGGGCTCACCACCATGGCGTTGGCGCTGTGGTCGCCGTGGTCGACGCCAAACTTGTCGAACACCCGGGCCATGTAGTCCTCCAGCTGCTGGGGGCTCTCCGCCTCGCCGACGGCATGGAGTACCGCCTCGGCGCGGCGCGGGTGGCAGGAGCCGAGTTCCAGCAGGCGATCGCGGCCCTCCCGAAGGCGCGCCAGGGCCTGCTCGGTGAGGGCCCGGGTGGTGGCGATCAGCGCCGTCGCCGCGGCGCTGTCCTCGGGCGTCGCCAGGCAGTGGTCGAGCTGGGCCGCCACCTGGCCGTGGATGGCGGCGCCCACCGGGCAGACCCGCTCGAAGGCGTTCAGCCCCTCGTGGTACCAGCGGGCGAGCAGCGCCTCGGGGCCGCTGTCGGGGTGGGGGACATGGATCTCCACGGTGTGGCGCTGGCCGATGCGGTCGAGGCGGCCGATGCGCTGCTCCAGGAGGTCCGGGTTGCGGGGCAGGTCGAACAGCACCAGATGGCGGACAAACTGGAAATTGCGGCCCTCGCTGCCGATCTCCGAGCACACCAGCACCTGGGCGCTGTCCTCGTCGTCGGCAAAGTAGGCGGCTGCCCTGTCCCGCTCCACCAGGGTCATGCCCTCGTGGAACACCGCCGCGCGGATGCCCCGGCGCA
This sequence comes from Gammaproteobacteria bacterium, assembly GCA_028694565.1. Taxonomy (GTDB): domain Bacteria; phylum Pseudomonadota; class Gammaproteobacteria; order DSM-26407; family DSM-26407; genus Thioalbus. Next base: position 1,202 of record JAQVKR010000458.1, read on the forward strand.
GGTCGAGGTACTCCCCCAGCTGGCGGGCGGTGGCGGCGCTGGCGCAGATCACCAGGGCCTTCTCCGGGCGGTGCGCGGCGAGCCAGGTGGCGAGCCAGAGAGCCCGGGGTTCCCGGGCCGGCCAATCATCCCCGGGCGGCCCGTCGGCGGGGGCCGGCGCCGCCAGGGGGTACAGGTGCAGGCGGCGCTCGGGAAAGCCGGCAACCCCCTCCCGGGTGTTGCGGAACAGCACCCGCCCGGTGCCGTGGCGATCCAGCAGGCTGCGCACGCAGTCGTCGATGGCGGCCTGGCCGTCCGCCGCCGCCAGATCCCCGGCGAGGGCGAGGCGCAGGGCGTCGGCGGGGCCATCCCCGAGGTAGTGGCGCAGTTCCTCCAGCAGGGGCCCGCCGTCCCGCAGTTCGCGGGGGGCGGCATCCGCTTCGAGGCGGGTCACCAGCTCACTCACCTGGCGGTAGCTGGCCTCCTCGGCACGGAACTGGTGGAGGTCGTGGTAGCGGGCGGGATCGAGCAGCCGGAGCCGGGCGAAGTGGCTTTCGAGCCCCAGCTGCTCGGGGGTGGCGGTGAGCAATAACAGACCCGGCACCTGCGCCGCCAGGGCCTCGACGCAGGCGTAGGCGGGGCTTGCCGCGCCCTCGGCCCAGCGCAGGTGGTGGGCCTCGTCCACCACCAGCAGATCCCAGCCGGCGTCCCGGGCCTGCTGCTGGCGGGCGGGGTCATCCACCAGAAACGCCAGCCCGCACAGCACCAGCTGGGCGCTCTCGAAGGGGTTGATGTCCCCGTCGCCGGCGCGGCCATCATCCTCTTCATCATCGAAGGACGGGGCCAGGGCGGCGCAGCGCTCGGCGTCGAGAATGGTGAAGTGCAGATTGAAACGCCGCAGCATCTCCACCAGCCACTGGTGGATGAGGCTGTCCGGCACCAGGATCAACACCCGCCCGGCGCGCCCGGTGAGCAGTTGTTGGTGGATGATGAGGCCCGCCTCGATGGTCTTGCCGAGGCCCACCTCGTCCGCCAGCAGCACCCGGGGCGCGTGGCGCTCGGCCACTTCGCTGGCGACGTAGAACTGGTGGGGCAGCAGCTGAACCCGGGCGCCGAGCAGCCCCTGGGCCGGGGACTGCCGCAGGCGGCGCAGGTGCTCCAGGGTTTCCTGGCGCAGCATGTAGCGGCTGGGGGAATCGATCTGGCCGGAGAACAGCCGGTCCTGGGGCTTGCTGAACTGCACGAAGCTGTCCAGGTCGAGTTCGTCGAGAATATGCTCGTTGCCGGCGGCGTCGCGGCACTGGTAGAAGCGCCGCCCGCCCACCTCGGCCACCGCCTCCACCCCCAGCTCGCGGCCATCGCTGGCGCGGACGGCATCCCCCACGGCGTACAGCACACGGCTCAGGGGGGCGTTGTCGGCGGCGTAGACCCGCTGCTCGCCGATGGCGGGGAAACTCAGGGTGACGCGGCGGTGGGCACAGTCGACGACGATGCCGAGCCCCGCCTCCGGCTCGGTGTTGCTCACCCAGCGCTGTCCGGGGATATAGGTGGTGTTGGTCAATTCCGCTCTCGGCATCGGCTTGGGGCCGGCATCATAGAGAAATCCCCGCCCCGGCACAAAGGCGGCCGCCCCGGGC
>JAQVKR010000459.1 GCA_028694565.1 Gammaproteobacteria bacterium
CCGACAACGAGGGCGAGGACATCGGCGTAAAGCTGTTTAGTGAGAGCGACTTCGGTCAGCATCTGCTCCTCACGCTGAACGATAAAAACACCATCTGCCGGCGCCTGCAGGGGTGGTGCGGCGGGTGGCCGCGCTGATGGAACCGCTGGGGGTCTTCCCCGTGACCGCCGACCAGGTGCGCATGCTCACCGAGGGCAACAGCTGCGACGGCCGGCCCGCCTTCGAACTTCTCGGCATCACCCCGACCCCGTTCGGCCCCGACGCCCTGGGCTATCTCCAGTCGCTCCAGGGCGCCCGTGCGCAGGCCCGTGCGGCGGGTCAGGGGAGCTGAACCGAAGCGAATCCCCGACAGCTTCGACGCCGGGAACGCCGGGAATCCAAAGCCCCGGGTATGACGGTATCGTGGCGGCACATACCGATTGCGCCACCTGATGCCGCCCCTGCGCCTCCGGAATCGCCGCACAACGGCGTCCTGTCGCACCATTCCCGGCGGCTATCCCTACCCCGGCCCGATTGGGGCATAATCGGACGTTTCATCCCCTCATCCCGTTTGGGATGCTGACGAACCGGTCGTCAGCGTTCTAGACTTGAGCATTGGAACATTCGAATGTGCGGGCCAGGCGAGGCGGTCCGCTCCATGTGCCGGAGGAATCTGATGGACAGAGCCTTTGACGTGCCGCACCGGCTCGAGGCCGATATCCGTGCCCGTGCCGCGCAGGCGCCGCGGCCCGCGCCGCTGTCGCCGGAACGGCGCGAAGAGGTGATCGAGCGGATCAAGCGACTGCTGAAGGAGCGTGACGCGGTCCTCGTGGCCCACTACTACGTGGACGAGGAGCTGCAGATGCTGGCCGAGGAGACCGGCGGCCACGTGGCCGACTCCCTGGAGATGGCCAACTTCGGCAGCCGGCACCCGGCCACCACCCTGGTGGTCATCGGCGTGCGCTTCATGGGCGAGACGGCCAAGATCCTCAATCCCGAGAAACGGGTGCTGATGCCCGATCTCGATGCCAACTGCTCGCTGGACCTGGGCTGCCCGGCGGACGAGTTCACCGCCTTCTGCGACGAGCACCCGGACCGCACCTCGGTGGTCTACGCCAACACCAGCGCCGCGGTCAAGGCCCGCACCGACTGGGTGGTCACCTCCAGCAACGGCCTGCAGATCGTCCGCCACCTGAAGGAGCGGGGCGAGAAGATCATCTGGGCGCCGGACAAGCACCTCGGACACTACATCCAGCGCGAGACCGGCGCCGACATGCTGCTCTGGGACGGCGCCTGCATCGTGCACGAGGAGTTCCGCGCCGACGCCCTCAAGAAACTCATCGACGAGAACCCCAATGCCGAGGTCCTGGTGCACCCGGAATCGCCCGAGGCGGTCATCGAGCTGGCCGACGTGGTGGGCTCCACCAGCCGCCTCATCAAGGCGGTGCGCGAGTCGGATGCCGACGCCTTCATCGTGGCCACCGACTTCGGCATCTTCCACAAGATGCGCGAGGCGGCGCCCCACAAGCGCTTCCTGGTGGCGCCGACGGGCGGTGAGGGCGGCACCTGCATCAGCTGCGCCCACTGCCCGTGGATGGCCATGAACGGGCTGGAGAACCTGGCCGATGTGCTCGAGAGCGGGCGCAACGAGATCCTCATCGACGAGGATATCCGCCGGAAGGCCTACCAGTCGGTGAAACGGATGCTGGACTTCTCCCGCGATCACGGGCTGGTGGGCGGCCCGGCGAAGTGCGACTGAGGGTGGTGGGCGCCGATGGCAGGCAATCATTTCAGTCCCGTGTTCAGCGAGTTGCCTGCGACGCTGGCCATCTTTCCGCTGCCCGGCGCCATTCTGCTCCCCCACGGCCAGTTGCCGCTGAACATCTTCGAACCGCGTTACCTCAACATGGTGGTCGACGCCCTCGGCCAGGGCCGGATGATCGGAATGATCCAGCCCGATCCCGCCGCCGGTGCGGATGAGGGCATTCACCGCATCGGCTGTGCCGGACGCATCACCCGTTTCAACGAGACCGAGGACGGGCGCCTGCTGATTCTCCTCACCGGGGTATGCCGCTTCGAGGTGAGCGAGGAACTCGACCTCCTGCGGGGCTACCGGCGCGTGGTCCCCGACTGGCGCCGCTTCCGCGCCGATCTCGACGAGGCGGAACCGCCGGTGGCCGAAATCGAGCCCCTCATGGTGGCCCTGACCCGCTACTGCGAGGAGAGCGGCCTGGAGGTGGAATGGGAGAAGCTGCGCGCCATGGATCCTGTCCGCCTGGTGAACTTCCTCGCCATCAACCTGCCCTTCGGGGTGGACGAGAAGCAGAGCCTGGTGGAGGCGGTGACCCCGGTGGAACGGGCCCGCCTGCTCACTGTCCTGGCCGAGTTCGGCGCCGCCGGCCGCGACAATGGCGGCGGCCTGCACTGAACCGGCCCGCTCACCCCTGCAATCCTTCCCGCCGTGCCTTCCTGACCGTTCTCGCCTCCGGCGCGGCGCTGGCGGCCTGCGGCGACTGGCGGGCGGGCAGGGGAACCCCGCGGGTGGGGCTCGCGCTGGGCGGCGGGGGCGCTCGCGGGCTGGCCCATATCCCCTTCCTGGAACTGCTCGACGAGATGAAGGTGCGCCCCCACCGCATCGCCGGCACCAGCATCGGCGCGGTGCTTGGCACCCTCTACGCCGCCGGGCGCAGCGGACGGGAAATCAGGGAGTTGATGACCGGCCTGGTGGGCGATGGGCGGGAGGATAGCCTGTTCAACGGCGACCACTTCCGCTGGCTCGAATACATCGATCTGGCCCTGGGCGGCGGCGGCCTGCTCGATACGGCGGACTTTCTTGAA
>JAQVKR010000460.1 GCA_028694565.1 Gammaproteobacteria bacterium
TGAAAGGGGGTCTGCCCTTCCTGCGCAAGCGCGCCTTGCATCTGACCGGCCGGCGACTCGCTGAATGTGCCTCCAAGAGTGGCGCAGTACACTTAGGCCAAGGGAGTATAGCGGACGGCCTGCCGGGCCGCCGCGAGCTGCGGCCGCGCACGCGAAAACCGCGCTCCCGGCGGAGCGGGGCGCGGTCAGCGGAGAGGCGTCCTGCGGGTCCGGTTCAGCCCAGGCGGGCCTTGACGGCGGCGCTCACCGCGCCCATGTCGGCGCGGCCCTGGACCTGTGGCCTGAGCACGCCCATCACCTTGCCCATGTCCTGCATGCCGCCGGCCCCGCTGGAGGCGACCGCGGCGTCGATGAGCGCGGCAATCTCGGCCTCGGACAGGGGCTGGGGCATGTAGTCCTGGATGATCGCCAACTCGCGCTGCTCCTTGTCCGCCAGATCCTGGCGGCCGGCGCCCTCGTACTGGGCGATGGAGTCGCGGCGCTGCTTGGCCATCTTGTCCAGGACCGCCAGCACCTGGGTGTCGTCCAGGGTGGTGCGCTCATCCACCTCGCGCTGCTTGATGGCGGCGAGGATGAGGCGCACGGTGCCCAGGCGTTCGCGATCCTTGGCGCGCATCGCCGCCTTCATGTCGGCATCGATGCGCTGCTTCAGGGAGTCGCTCATGGGTGCTGAAGGGGTGGTCCGGGTGTGGCTCAGTACGGACGGGTGCGGCGGGTGACGTCGCGCATCACCTTCTTGATGTGGCGCTTCACGGCCGCGGCCTTCTTGCGCTTGCGCTCGGAGGTGGGCTTTTCGTAGAACTCGCGGCGGCGCACCTCGGCCAGCACACCGGCCTTTTCGCAGGAGCGCTTGAAGCGGCGGAGGGCAACCTCGAAAGGCTCGTTCTCCTTCACACGGACGCTAGGCATTCAGTAATCACCTCTGACAGGAATTCGGTTCATGGTTCGATCGCCCGAAAGCGAGAACGGGAAATTCTAAACGCTCTCCCCCTCCAATGCAAAGTCTCGCGGAGCGGCGCCGGCGGCGGGACAGGCCGGCCATCGCCCCGGCGTGGCCTCCGCGCCGCCGCCGGCGCGCGGACAATGCCCGGAAGGAAGGGCAACATATTATATCCAAAGGGGAAGGCCGGGGCCCGGAGCCCGGGGGCGGGGCGGCGGGGGCGGCCGGACGCGGGAGCGTTTTCCGGCGGCCGGTGCGGCGCGGCGGGCGGCGACACGGTAACATGGCGCCTGGACCCACCACGGAGAGAGCTGTCCCCATGCTGGTTCTCGGTATCGAGACCTCCTGCGATGAAACCGGGCTCGCCCTGTACGACTCGGAAGCGGGGCTGCGCGCCCATGTCCTGCACAGCCAGGTGGCGGTCCACGCCGAGTACGGCGGCGTGGTCCCCGAGCTGGCCTCCCGCGATCACGTGCGCAAGACGCTGCCCCTGCTGCGCCGGCTGCTGGACGAGGCCGGCGTGGGGCCGGAAGCGGTCGGCGGGGTGGCCTACACCGCCGGCCCGGGCCTCATCGGCGCGCTGCTGGTGGGCGCCTCCATCGGCCGCAGCCTGGCCTGGGCCTGGGGAGTCCCGGCGGTGGCGGTCCACCACATGGAGGGGCACCTGCTGGCGCCCATGCTCGAGCCCGATCCGCCGGCCTTTCCGTTCGTCGCCCTGCTGGTCTCCGGCGGCCACACCCAGCTGGTGCGGGTGGACGGGGTGGGGCGCTACCGGATCCTGGGCGAGTCCCTCGACGATGCCGCCGGCGAGGCCTTCGACAAGACCGCCAAGCTGCTCGGCCTGGGCTACCCCGGCGGCCCCGCCGTGGCGCGGGAGGCCGAGCGCGGGGATCCCGGGCGGTTCCGCTTTCCCCGCCCCATGACCGACCGCCCGGGGCTCGACTTCAGCTTTTCCGGCCTCAAGACCTTCGCCCTCAACACCCTGCAGGAGGTGGGCGCCGACGCCGGGTCCCGGGCCGACATCTCCCGCGCCTTCCAGGACGCGGTGGTGGACACCCTGGCCATCAAGTGCCGCCGCGCGCTGCAGGAGACCGGCCTCCAGCGGCTGGTCATCGCCGGGGGGGTGGGCGCCAACGCCGCCCTGCGCGAACGGCTCGCCGACATCGCCGCCGGGGCCGGGGGGCGGGTCTATTACCCGCGCCCGCTGTTCTGCACCGACAACGGCGCCATGATCGCCTACGCCGGCTGCGTGCGCCTCGCCGCCGGCCAGCGCGAGCCGCTGGCCATCGAGGCCCGGGCCCGCTGGCCCATGGAGAGCCTCGAGGCGCCCTGAGGCGTTCGTGTCACGTATTCAGGGGCTCGGCTTGGCGGCCGTGCCGGATGTCCGGCCCTCGAACGGGCGCGCCGACCCATACCTGAACCGTTCCTTCACCGCCCGATCCGCTTCTCCTCGCCCGCGACCAGCTTGCGGATGTTGCTGCGGTGGCGCCAGACGAGCAGAACGCACATGGCGAGGATCGCGGGCAGGAGCGGCGGGGCCAGGAAGGCCGCGTACAGCGGCGCCAGCGCCGCGGCGGTGAGCGCGGAGGGGGAGGGGATGCGGAACAGGAAGGCCATGGCGAGCCAGGGGGCGAGCACCGCCAGGGCCACCGGCCAAGCCGCCCCGATCAGCACGCCGAAGGCGGTGGCCACCCCCTTGCCGCCCTGAAAGCGGAAGAAGGCCGGGTAGAGGTGGCCGAGGAAGGCCGCCAGCCCCACCAGGCCGACGAGCGTCGGCGCGGCGCCCAGGGCCTGGGCCGCCGCGACCGGCAGCAGGCCCTTGAGCGTGTCCCCGAGCAGGGTCAGCGCCGCGACCTTCCTGCCGCCGAAGCGC
>JAQVKR010000032.1 GCA_028694565.1 Gammaproteobacteria bacterium
CCTGGTGCAGGTGGGCGAGTACCGGCGCGGGGACGGGATGGTGCACCTGTACGGCTTCGACATCGCCACCTACAAGGTGACGCCGGACTGGCTCAACAGCCGCTACTGGGCCAACCCGGAGCTGTGGGACCGCTACTGGTGGTGAGGCCGGCCTGAGCTCCCCGTTCGTGCGCGCCGGCTGAGGCGGACGGCGGACCCGCGCGTCCGGCTCAATTGTGCAGGAAGACCCCGAACCCGAAGTGGAACGCGGGGTCGGTGGAGCGCTCGCCGGGCCGCGGCCAGAGCCAGAGGCGCTCCGCGGCGACCACCGGATAGAGATAGCGGCTCTGGCCCACCTGCCCCGACTCCAGCCCGTCGAGCCGGCCGCGGACGCTCAGCTGCCGTCCCGCCGCGAAATCGACGCTCTCCAGGTACTCGGGCCAGTAGACCAGGAACCGCCCCTGGGCGGGGGCGGCGATGTCGGGACGCTGACTCCGGTTCAGCGGATAGCCCAGCAACTCCAGCCGGGTGCCGTCGCGGAGGTTGGTGGCGGCGACGATGACCCCGCCCCAGATCACCGCGGCGCCCCGCCTCGCGTCCATATCCGGCACCGCCGTGGCGGGCGTCAGCGCCGGGTCCGTGCCGACGGTGTCGAACCGCGGCCCGGCCGCGCACCCGGCCAGCAGCGCCGCCGCCAGCGGCAAAACGCGCAAGAGTCTCATCATCCGTTCTGCTCCTCACCACCAGTAGGGATAGCGTCGCCAGGGATACCAGGGGTCGTGCCAATAGGGATGGGGAGCGTACTCGTGATAGACCGCATCCGGGCGCGGCGGCCACAGCTTCCAGCGCGCCACCTTCACCACCGGGAAGCGGTAGGGATAGGCGCCGATGGCGCGGCTCACCGACGGAGCCAGGGCGCCGACCACCGTGATCTCCCGGCCGGTGCTGACAATGGCGGGATCCAGGAAGCCGTCGAACAGGGCCAGGAAGCGCCCTTCGCTCCGATCCTCGTCCCGGGGCCTGCCGCCGCCGTCCAGCTCCCGGGACACCACTTCCACCCGGGTCTCCCCGCTCAGGTTCTCGACCCGCGCCACCGTGCCGCCCCAGCGGACCGTTCGACCGACATGCCGCTCCGGCGCCGCCCGGGCCTCCCCGGGCGTCACCGCGTCCACCGGGCCGGCCAGCTCGGCCGGGGGCGCCGTGGCGCAGCCGGCCACGACGACCAGCAGCGCGATCCATGCCGCATGCCTCAAGCCACGGGTTTTCATATACGCTCCTCCCGGCGCACGCAAGGAATACCCCATCGCACTTCACGCCGGTGTACTCTTCGTGTATCTAGTATCGCGATGCAACGCGGTACCGGGGCATCCGGTGGGCTCTGGATGCGCCTGAATCCATGGGTCACGATACTAGTTTAGTGTAGCGTGCCGCCTTGGAGTTTCATCCGTCCCGGCCGCCTCTGTCCCGCGAGCCCCGGGGCCGGAGAGGCGCTTCCCGGCCCGGTCGTGATTGCAAGCGCGCCACGCTCTCCGGAGAGGAACGCCATGTCCGACGACAGCCAAGAGAACCTGTCCCTGCACATCATGGAGCTGCGGCAGGAGCACCGCGACCTGGACCAGGCCATCGAGCGCCTCGCCCAGGACCCCGGCGTCGACCAGCTGCAGCTGCGGCGCCTGAAAAAGCGCCGGCTGATGCTCAAGGACGCGATCACCCGGCTCGAGAGTCGGCTCATACCGGACCTCGACGCCTGAATCGCCGCCCCCCTCCGGGTCCGGAAACCGGTCCGGATGTTGATGCCCGTCAAGAACTTCCCGCCGCGCTGACACTAGAATATTGCAGTGCGTCGAAAGCCGGTGCCCGGCCATTGGGGCCCGCGCGAGGGGATGCGGGAACCTGCGACGTCCGGGCTGCCGCCGCGGACGGGAGAATCTGAATGAAACTGTGCGAGAACTGCAAGGAAAAGCTTCCCTACCTGATTGCCTATGTGGCGTTCCTGGCCGCGTTCCTCTCCTTCCTCACCGGGGTGCTGACCGGCTGGAACCCGCTCACCATGGGCGTCATCTTCCTGCTCGGCTGCGGCCTCGGGGTGCTGCACGTGACCTACGGCTCATGCCGGCTGTGCCGCAGGTTCGGCCACCAGGGCCACGCCCACTGAGGAAGCGCGACCGCCGGGATTCAGACGCTCGCGATCAGCAGCAGCACGAACAGCACCACCACCACGAGCGGCAGGATCACGGCCTTCCAGTCCCGCTCCCCGGCCTGGCGGCTGCGCTCCATCGCCGCCCGGATTCCCGGGCGGAACCAGAGCACGATGAGCACCGCCGCCACGCCCAGCAGCAGCTTTTCCCAGGTTGCCATCGGATCCATGCTTTCTCCCTGACATTGCGCGGTTGAAGTCAAATCCGGCCATGGCCGGTTGAACCACGGGGATACGGAGGGCACGGAGGAGAAGGATGCCGGGGATTTTCCCGCGTTCCGCCTTGGCTGTTGCGCCCAGCAGGCTGCAACCAACCCGCCGGTCTTCTCCGTGAGCTCCGTGTCTCCGTGGTGAAATCAAAACGGCCCATTCAGACTCGCAGGACCGGGGATCAGGTGCCGCCGACGACCGTGCACGGCGTGACGCCGGACACGGCATCCGGCACAATCGGTACCTCGCAATCGCGCGGAGATTGGCCATGCTCGCCGCCCTCACCCTCCTGCTGCTGTGCCAGCTCGCCGGCGAGGTCATCGCCCAGCTGAGCGGCCTGCCACTGCCGGGACCCGTCATCGGCATGCTGCTCCTGTTCTTCGGACTGGTCATTCGCGGGGAGGTTCCGGACGCCCTGGACCAGGCCGCCCGGGGCCTGCTCGATCACCTCTCGCTGCTGTTCGTTCCGGCCGGGGTGGGCGTGGTGCTGCACCTGGCCCGGGTCGGGGACGAGTGGCTGCCGCTCTCCGCCGCGCTGGTGCTGAGCACCCTGCTGGCCATCGTCGTCACCGGCCGGATCATGCAGCGCCTCGGCCGTCCCGCGGCGGATGGGCCGAAGCCGTGAAGCGCGGACTGGGGGAAATCTGGGTCTATCTCGCCGCCAATCCCCTGCTGTGGCTGACCGTCACCCTGGCGGCCTACCAGGCGGGGCTGTGGCTCTACCGGCGGCTCGGCTGCCGGCCCGTGGCCAACCCGGTGCTCCTGGCCATCATCCTCATCGGCGCCCTGCTCTTCGCCACCGGCGGCAGCTACGACGACTACTTCGCCGGCGCCCAGTTCGTCCACTTCCTGCTGGGGCCCGCCACCGTGGCGCTGGCCATCCCCCTCTACCGGCAGTTCCACCGGGTCCGGCGGGCGGCGCTGCCGCTGGCGCTGGCCATCCTGGCCGGTTCGCTCTCCGCGGCGCTCAGCGCCATGGGACTGGCCTGGCTGCTCGGCGCCTCCTGGCGGAGCGTCATCTCCCTGGCGCCCAAGTCGGTGACCACGCCGGTGGCCATGGGCATCGCGGAGAAGCTCGGGGGGCTGCCCTCGCTGACGGCCGTGCTGGTCATCCTGACCGGCATCATCGGCGCCTCCCTCGGCCCCTGGGCGCTGCGGCTGGCCCGGATAAGGGATCCCCGCGCCCGGGGGCTGGGCCTGGGCGTGGCGGCCCACGGCATCGGCACGGCCCAGGCCTTCCAGGACAGCGAGGTCACCGGCGCCTTCTCCAGCCTGGCCATGGGCCTCAACGCCCTCGCAACGGCCATCCTCCTGCCGCTGCTGTTCCGGTGGGCGGGGTGGTGAACAGGCTATGGTTGCCGGTTGCCGGAATCGTAGGATGGGCAAAGCGCAGCGTGCCCATCACCTCCGCGCGTCGATGGGCACGTCGCTCCGCTCCTTTGCCCATCCTACACCTGCTGGCCACTGGTTAGTGGAGCCTGCCTCCCTCACGCCACCGGCAGGGTGACGCCGCGCTGGCCCTGGTACTTGCCGCCGCGGTCGAGGTAGGAGGTCTCGCACACCTCGTCGGACTCGAAGAAGAGCATCTGGGCCACGCCCTCGTTGGCGTAGATCTTGGCGGGCAGCGGCGTGGTGTTGGAGAACTCGAGGGTGACGTGCCCCTCCCACTCCGGCTCCAGCGGGGTGACGTTGACGATGATGCCGCAGCGGGCGTAGGTGGACTTGCCCAGGCAGATGGTGAGCACGGTGCGGGGAATGCGGAAGTACTCCACCGTGCGGGCCAGGGCGAAGGAGTTGGGGGGAATGATGCAGACGTCGGACTTGACGTCCACGAAGCTGTTGGCGTCGAAATTCTTGGGATCGACGATGGCCGAGTTGATGTTGGTGAAGATCTTGAATTCGTCGGCGCAGCGCACGTCGTAGCCATAGCTGGAAGTGCCGTAGGAGACGATGCGGCCGCCTTCGTTCTCGCGCACCTGGCGCGGCTCGAACGGCTCGATCATTCCGTCCTGCTCCGCCATCCGGCGGATCCACTTGTCCGATTTGATGCTCAATGCCACTCCCCCCGCGCGCTGAAACGACATCAGGCGGGTCGATGCCCGCCTGATGCCGGATTATACGCAGATGCCCGGAACGGATCAGTTGTTCTGGATCACGATGCTCGGGAACTTGGCCGCATAGTCCTTGGACTGGATGGAGAGCTTCGCGGCCACCCGGCGCGCGATCTCGCGGTAGATCTCGGCGATGCGGCTGTCGGGCTCGACCACGACCGTGGGCTTGCCGCTGTCGGCCTCCTCGCGGATGCGGATGTCGAGCGGCAGCTCGCCCAGCAGGGTCACGCCGTACTGCTCGGCCATGCGCTTGCCGCCGCCCTCGCCGAAGATATGCTCCTCGTGGCCGCAGTTGCTGCAGATGTGGATGCTCATGTTCTCGATCACGCCGAGCACGGGCACCTCGACCTTCTGGAACATCTTCAGCCCCTTGCGCGCGTCGAGCAGGGCGATGTCCTGGGGCGTGGTGACGATCACCGCGCCGGAGACCGGCACCTTCTGGGCCAGGGTCAGCTGGGTGTCGCCGGTGCCCGGGGGCAGATCCACCACCAGGTAGTCGAGATCGCTCCAGTTGGTATCGTTGAGCAGCTGCTCCAGTGCCTGGGTGACCATGGGGCCGCGCCAGATCATCGGCGTCTCCTCGTCGATGAGGAAGCCGATGGACATGGCCTCCAGGCCATGGGAGACGATGGGATTCAGGCTCTTGCCGTCCGGGGACTCGGGCTTGGCGTGCACGCCCAGCATGCGCGGCTGGCTCGGGCCGTAGATGTCGGCATCCAGGATGCCCACCTTGGCGCCCTCGGCGGTGAGGGCCAGCGCCAGGTTGACGGCGGTGGTGGACTTGCCCACGCCGCCCTTGCCGGAGGCCACGGCGATGATGTTCTTGATGCCCTGGATGGGCTTCAGGCCCTTCTGCACGGCATGGGAGGTGACCTTGGTGTTCACCTCGACGGCCACCGCCTCCACGCCGTCGATACCCCTGATCTGCGCCTCGACATCGGCGGCCAGCTGGCTGCGGTAGCCGGCGTTGGGAAAGCCGAGCTCCACCTGCACCGTCACCTTGCCGCCCTCCACCCGGATATCCTTCACCGCGTGGGCGGAGACCAGGTCCTTCTCCAGGTACGGATCCACGTATGCCTTCAGTGCGGTTTCCACCTGCTCGCGGGTGATTTCTGCCATGTACGCCTCCTCGCTGCCTTCGCCCCGACTCGGGGCGAACATTAGAAATGGGAATACTTCTAATTTACCCGAATGGCCGCGGAGTTTACCACGTCCGCCCGGTCGGGAATACTGCTATTTCTCAATAAACCCTGCTGAAATAAGTGTTTAGCGCCACCCCCCGCGCACTTGCCGGCTCCCGCCGCCGCGCCGGCCCGGGCGCCGGCGCGGCCGCCGCGCCCGGGACCCTGGCCGGGCCGCATCGTGCATCGGGCGCGGTGATACTGATATATTTGTCCTTTTGAAGCATTTCCAACCCCCGGAACTCCACATCCACCGGGGAATGCCGCCTTCCATCTATCCCGTGACCGACATGCCCGAGAAGAAACGCCAAATCCTCGTCACCAGCGCCCTGCCCTATGCCAACGGCTCCATTCACCTCGGCCACTTGGTGGAGTACATCCAAACCGACATCTGGGTGCGCTTCCAGAAAAGCCGCGGCCACCACTGCGTCTATGTCTGCGCGGACGATGCCCACGGCACGCCGATCATGCTGCGGGCGGAACAGGAGGGGATCACGCCCCAGGTGCTGATCGAGCGGATGGAGGCGGAGCACAGGGCGGACTTCTCGGAGTTCCTGGTGGGGTTCGACAACTACTACTCCACCCACTCCCCGGAGAACCGGCACTACGCCAACCTCATCTATACCCGGCTGCGCGACGCCGGCCACATCGCCACGCGGACCATCACCCAGGCCTTCGATCCGGTCAAGGAGATGTTTCTCCCCGACCGGTTCATCAAGGGCGAGTGCCCGCGCTGCGGCGCACCGGACCAGTACGGCGACAGCTGCGAGTCCTGCGGCGCCACCTATGCCCCCACCGATCTGAAGAATCCCCGTTCGGCCATCTCCGGCGCGGTCCCGGTGGAAAAGGAGTCGGTCCACTACTTCTTCCGGCTCGGCGACTTCGAGCCCTTCCTGCGCAACTGGGTCGCCGAGCACATCCAGCCCCAGATGCAGAACAAGCTGGGCGAATGGTTCGAGACCGGGCTGCAGGACTGGGACATCTCCCGCGACGCCCCCTACTGGGGTTTCGAGATCCCCGATGCGCCGGGCAAGTTCTTCTATGTCTGGCTGGACGCGCCCATCGGCTACATGGCCAGCTTCCAGAACTACTGCGACCGCACCGGGGAGTCCTTCGAGGACTACTGGGGCCGGGAGTCGGGGGCCGAGCTGTACCATTTCATCGGCAAGGACATCGCCTACTTCCACACCCTGTTCTGGCCGGCGGAGCTGCACGGGGCAGGCTTCCGCACCCCCTCGGCGGTGTTCTGCCACGGCTTCCTCACCGTCAACGGCCAGAAGATGTCCAAGTCGCGCGGCACCTTCATCATGGCGCGCACCTACCTCAGGCACCTGCGCCCCGAATACCTGCGCTACTACTTCGCCACCAAGCTCGGCTCCGGCATCGAGGACCTCGACCTGAACCTGGAGGATTTCCGCCAGCGGGTCAACTCGGACCTGGTGGGCAAGGTGGTGAACATCGCCAGCCGCTGCGCGGGCTTCATCCACAAGCTGTTCGAGGGCAGGCTGGCCGCCACGCTGCCCGATCCCCACACCTACGGCGAGTTCGTGACCGCCGGCGAGTCCATCGCCGAGGCCTACGAGGCGCGGGAGTTCAGCCGCGCCATGCGCGAGGTGATGCAGCTGGCGGATCGGGCCAACCAGTACATCGACGAGCAGAAGCCGTGGGTGATGGCCAAGGACCCGCTGCGCGCAGCGGAGGTACAGGCGGTCTGCACCCAGGGGCTCAACCTGTTCCGGGTGCTGGCCACCTGGCTGGCCCCGGTGCTGCCGCAGATGTGCGAGGACGCCCGCGCCTTCCTGAACGTGGACACCCTGGCCTGGCACGCGGTGGCCGAGGGCCCCCTCGTGGATCACCGCATCGCGCCCTTCAAGCCGCTCATGCAGCGGGTGGAGCCGGCCCAGCTGGAGGCGGTGGTGGAAGCGTCCCGCGAGCACCTGCGGGCCACGGCCGGGCAGGCGGAGGCGGCGCCTGAAACCCCGCCCTCGCCGCTGGAGGAGAACCCCATCGCCGCGGAGATCGGCATTGACGAGTTCGCGAACATCGATCTCCGGGTGGCGCGCATCGAGAAGGCCGAGCACGTGGAGGGCGCCGACAAGCTGCTGAAGCTGACCCTGGACCTGGGCGGCGAAACGCGCACCGTGTTCGCCGGCATCAAGTCGGCCTACCAGCCCGAACAGCTCACCGGCCGGCTCACGGTCATGGTGGCCAACCTCGCGCCGCGCAAGATGCGCTTCGGGGTCTCCGAGGGGATGGTCCTCGCGGCCGGGCCGGGCGGCAGGGAGCTGTTCGTCCTCGCCCCGGACAGCGGCGCGCAACCCGGCATGCGGGTAAAATGAAGACCGGCGGCGCGGAATGCGCCGCCGGTTTCGCCACATGACATTGATAATTGTCATCAATCCGGGCGGGGGGGCGCATTTAGAATCGAATCATCAATTTTTACGGGGGCTCCATAACAAAACGTTATTGCAGCCGCATTAAAAGTAGGGTATTTATTTGTGCGTCGCACAAAAAGAAGAAAGAATATCGGGTAGAAGCGCACCCCGCGAACGTCCATCATAGGGGATGGCCGGTGTGCAGCCCGGTTTTCAGAATGTGATTGAACGTACGGGAAAGACGTGGGCCGATGACCGAATACCTGCTCATCCTCGTCAGCACGGTGCTGGTGAACAACTTCGTGCTGGTCAAGTTTCTCGGCCTCTGCCCCTTCATGGGCGTGTCCAAGAAGCTCGAAACCGCCGCCGGCATGTCGCTGGCGACCACCTTCGTGCTCACCCTCTCGGCGGTGATGAGCTACCTGGTGGAGGCCTACGTCCTCGCCCCCCTGGGGCTTGAATTCCTCCGCACCATCGGCTTCATCCTGGTGATCGCAGTGGTGGTGCAGTTCACCGAGATGGTGGTGCACAAGACCAGTCCCGTGCTCTACCAGCTGCTCGGCATCTACCTCCCGCTCATCACCACCAACTGCATCGTGCTGGGTGTCGCCCTGCTCAACGTGCAGACCGATCACGGATTCCTGCAGTCGGCCATCTACGGGCTCGGCGCCGCCATCGGCTTCTCCCTGGTGCTGGTGCTGTTCGCCGCCATGCGTGAGCGCCTCGCGGCCGCGGACGTTCCGGTGCCGTTCCGCGGCGCGGCCATCGGCATGATCACCGCCGGGCTGATGTCCCTCGCCTTCATGGGCTTCACCGGCCTCGTCAAGGGTTGAACATGATCAGCGCGGTCCTGGCCATCACCACACTCGCCGTCATCTTCGGCAGCCTGCTCGGGTACGCCGCGGTGCGCTTCCGGGTGGAAGGGGATCCCGTGGTGGATCAGATCGACTCGCTGCTGCCCCAGACCCAGTGCGGCCAGTGCGGCTTCCCCGGCTGCCGGCCCTACGCCGAGGCGCTGGCCAGCGGCGAGGCGGAAATCAACCGCTGCCCGCCGGGCGGCGAGGCCACCATCCAGGCGCTGGCCGACCTGCTCGGGCGGGAGCCCATGCCGCTGGACGGCGAAGTGGGCGAAGAGAAGCGGCGGATGGTGGCCTATGTGGTGGAGGAGGAGTGCATCGGCTGCACCCTGTGCCTGCAGGCCTGCCCGGTGGACGCGATCCTGGGCGCGGCGAAGCAGATGCACCAGGTCATCGAGGCCGAGTGCACGGGCTGCGAGCTGTGCATTCCGCCCTGCCCCGTGGAGTGCATCCACATGCACCCGGTGGAGCAGGGCCTGAACGAATGGAAATGGCCCTTCCCGAAACACCAGCCTCCCATGGGCTCGGCCGCCTGAGGCCGCATCTTCCGACGCCCGGCGCTCCCCGGGCGGGAAGGCGGGCAACGGCCAGCCACTGCGCGGGAACAGCGGACACCCCGGACGGAACATAGGCACCGATGGTTGCAACGACTCGCAAACTGCATCACTTCCACGGCGGCGTGCACATGCCCGGCCACAAGGAGGCGTCCACCCGCCTCCCGGTGGCCGCTGCGGGCGTCCCCGAGCGGATTGTCATCGCCCTGCAACAGCATATCGGGGCCCCGGCGGAGCCGGTGGTCAAGGTGGGCGACCGGGTGCTGAAGGGCCAGATGATCGGCCGGGCCGGCGGCTACGTGAGCGCGCCCGTTCACGCATCCAGCTCCGGCACGGTCACGGCCATCGAGCCCCTGCCCGTCCCCCACCCTTCCGGCCTCACCATCCCCTGCGTGGTCATCGAAACCGACGGCGAGGACCGCTGGGTGGATCTCCAGCCGCTGGAGGAGTATTCCGAGGCCGATGTCGACCTGCTCCGCGCGCGCATCCGCGACGCCGGCATCGTGGGACTGGGCGGCGCCGCCTTCCCCACCGCCGTGAAGCTCACCCCGCCCGCCGACGCCGCCATCGACACCCTCATCATCAACGGCGCTGAATGCGAGCCCTACATCACCTGCGACGACATGCTCATGCGCGAGCGGCCGGAGGAGGTCATCCAGGGCGTGGCCATCATGCGCCGGATTCTCGGGGTCCGGGAATGCGTCGTGGGGCTCGAGGACAACAAGCCCGAAGCGTTCCGGGCGCTGCAGGCCGCCGCCGCCGGCACCGGCATCGAGGTTGTCCAGGTTCCCACCATCTACCCGACCGGCGGCGAAAAGCAGCTCATCAAGGTGCTGACCGGGAAGGAGGTCCCCAGCCGCGGCATCCCGGCGCAGATCGGCATCGTGTGCCAGAACGTCGCCACCGCCGCGGCCGTCTACCGCTCCGTGCGCCACGGCGAGCCGCTGATCTCGCGCATCGTCACCGTCACCGGCGGCGCGGTCCGGGAGCCGCGCAACCTGGACACGCTCATCGGCACGCCGATGGAGCACCTCCTGGGCCGCTGCGATCCCCACCTCACCCCCGAGGACAAGCTCATCATGGGCGGCCCGATGATGGGGATCCCGCTGCGCGACGGCAGCCTGCCCACGGTCAAGGCCACCAACTGCCTGCTCGCCGCGACGCCCGGGGACCAGCCCAACCAGGGCCAGACGATGCCCTGCATCCGCTGCGGCGAATGCACCCGCGTCTGCCCGGTGAATCTCCTGCCCCAGCAGATGTACTGGCACGCCCGGGCCCGCGAGTTCGACAAGATCCAGGACTACAACCTGTTCGACTGCATCGAGTGCGGCTGCTGCTCCTACGTCTGCCCCAGCCACATTCCCCTGGTGCAGTACTACCGCTTCGCCAAGACCGAGATCTGGGACCAGGAGCGGGAAAAGAAGAAGGCCGACCTCGCCCGCCGCCGCCACGAGTTCAAGCAGATGCGGATCGAGCGCGAGAAGCGCGAGAAGGCCGAGCGGCACAAGGCCGCCGCGGCCCGCGCCACCGCCAAGACCAGTGCGGGCAAGGCCGGCGCCGAGGCCGCGACCGATGCCGACAAGCAGGCCGCCATCCAGGCGGCCATGGAGCGGGCACGCGCCAAGCGCGAGGCTGCCGCCCGCGCAGAGGCCGAGCCCAAGAAGACCGCCAACGACGCCGACGCATGATGCAAGCCATCGATCTCCGCACCCCCCACATCCACCTGGACAGCAGCGTCTCCCTGGCGATGCGCCGGGTGCTCTACGCCCTGGTCCCGGCCCTGGCCGTTCAGACCTGGTTCTTCAGCTGGGGCGTACTCATCAACGTGCTCTACGCCGGCCTGGCGGCGGTCGTCTTCGAGGCGCTGATGCTCCGCCTCCGGGGCCGGCCGGCGGGCAGCTACCTGGCCGACGGCAGCGCGGTGCTCACCGGCGTCCTGCTGGCCATGGCCCTGCCGCCGCTCTCGCCCTGGTGGATGACGCTCATCGGGGTGGGCTTCGCGGTCGTGGTCGGCAAGCACCTCTATGGCGGACTCGGCTACAACCCCTTCAATCCCGCCATGCTCGGCTACGTGCTGCTGCTCACCTGCTTCCCGCTGGAGATGACCTCCTGGGTGGCGCCGCGGGCGCTGGTGGACATGCACATCGGCTTCTCCGACGCCTTTACCGCCATCTTTCTCGGCACCGTCCACGGCGGCATCAGCGTCGATGCGATAACCATGGCCTCGCCGCTGGACTCCCTCAAGGTGCAGCTCGGGCTGGCCCGGACGGTGCAGGAGATCCTGGAGCAGCCCACCTTCGGCAACCTCGGCGGCCGCGGCTGGGAGTTCGTGGACCTGGCGCTGCTCGCGGGCGGGCTGTGGCTCATCTGGAAGCGGGTCATCGGCTGGCACATCCCGGTGGCCATGCTCGGCACCCTGGCGCTGCTGGCGATGATCTTCAACCTGGTTGACCCGGGCCGCTACGCCACCCCGATGTTCCATGTCTTCAGCGGCGCGGCCATGCTCGGAGCATTCTACATCGCCACCGATCCGGTGAGCGCCTCCACCACCCCCCGCGGCCGGCTGATCTTCG
>JAQVKR010000461.1 GCA_028694565.1 Gammaproteobacteria bacterium
CGCCGCGGTGGCCGATCCGCTGGAGTCGCTGCACTGCACCCTCGTCTCCGTGGTGGGCGAGGGGGAGGGCGTTGCGGCGGAGGTCTGGGCCCGGGACGACGCGGTGCGCACCGAGGTGGTCACCGACACCCGCCGGGTGGTCTCGATCCAGAGGGGCGGCGTGCTGTTCAGCTGGGTGGTGGGCGAGGAGACCGGCGTGCGGCGCCTGCTGGGCAGCGGCCTGGCCGGCCGGGGGCTCATCCGGCAGATCGCCGAAGTCCGGCAGCAGGGCGAACCGGGTGGCACCGTGACGGTGGAAGGGGTTGATTACGAGGTCTACATCCTCGATCGCTACCCCGGCGAGAAATCCCTCGTCTACCTCTCCCGGGACCGCTCCCTGCCCGGGATGTGGGTGAACGTGGAGGAGCGGGGCGGCGAGCGGAGGGAGACGCGCATGTTCTTCCGCGATGCGGCCTCCAGCGAGCGCCCCTGCGACGCGGCCAACGTGGCGCTGGAGGACGGGCTGTTCCGGATTCCCGCCGGGGTCCGGTTCCAGATGGAGGAGTAGGCGCGCGGGCCGGACCCGGGGCGGCGCCTTGTCAGTTCCCGGCTCCATCCCGTATCCTCTCCCCCTTCCCGGGACGCCGGCTGTTGCCATCGCCGGTTCGTGTCTCCTGCAGTGATGCGGCGCTTCCCTTGCCCCACGACATCCGACATCTCATCCACGCCCGCGAGCCGAACTGGCGGCCGCGCTACCAGTATCCCCGCGACGCCATTCCGGCGCTCACGCGCGGCTGGCTGCTCGACCCCGGCTCCCTGACCCGGCGGCTGCAGTGCGCCTGCCGCGGGCGCTTCTCGGTGCGGGTGCTGGCCCAGGGCCGGGGGCGGCCCCACTGGGGGGAGATGCGCGCGCTGGGGCTGCGCGATCGGGGCCGGGCGGTGATCCGCGAGGTGCTGCTCTGCTGCGACGGGGAGCCCTGGGTCTACGCCCGCAGCGTGATCCCCGCCACCACCCTGCGCGGCCGGGAGCGGCGGCTGGACCACCTGGGCAACCGCTCCCTCGGCGCCTGGCTGTTCGCCCAGCCGAGCCTGCGCCGGACCCTGTTCGAGCTGGTGCGCATCCGGCCCGGCGACGGGGGCTACCGCGCCGCCACGGGGAGCGATTCGGGCCCGCCCATCTGGGGCCGGCGCTCGGTCTTCTCGGTGCACGGGCGCCCGCTGCTGGTGAGCGAGGTGTTCCTGCCGACGCTGCCGGCGGGCGGCGGACCGGGGCGGTTTCGGCTACAATTCGCCCGGAACCGCCGGCGCCTGACGGACCGCCCGGCCCCTGTCCAGCGCTGAGACCGCCCGCATTATGCCCCGACCATGACCGGACTCACCCTCCACAACACCGGCGAACGGCTGACCGAGTACGCCGTGCTGATGCGGCTGCACCGCCCCATCGGCATCCTGCTGCTGGCCTGGCCCATGTACTGGGCGCTCTGGATCGCCGGGGCCGGCGCCCCGGACCTGCGGGTGCTGCTGGTGTTCACGGTGGGGGCGGTGGTGATGCGCTCCGCCGGCTGCGTCATCAACGACTACGCCGACCGCGACTTCGACCCCCACGTCCGGCGCACCACCGCCCGGCCCATCGCCGCCGGCAAGGTCTCGCCGGGCGAGGCGCTGTGGGTGTTCGGCGTGCTGGTGGCGCTGGCCTTCACCCTGGTGCTGCTGCTCAATCCCCTCACCATCGCGCTGGCCTTCGTGGCCGTTGGGCTGGCGGCCGGCTATCCGTTTCTCAAGCGCTACACCAGCCTGCCCCAGGTGGGGCTCGGCGCGGCTTTCGGCTGGGCCGTCCCCATGGCCTTCGCCGCCCAGGCCGGCGCGGTGCCGCCCATCGCCTGGCTCGTGTTCCTGGCGGCGGTCATCTGGGCGGTGGTCTACGACACCATGTACGCCATGGTGGACCGGGAGGACGACCTCAAGATCGGGGTGAAGTCCACCGCCATCCTCTTCGGCCGCGCCGACCGCGCCGTCATCGGCCTGCTGCAGGCGCTGATGCTGGTGAACCTGGTGCTGGTGGGCCGGCAGGCGGAGCTGGGACCGTTCTACTACCTCGGGCTGGCGGTCGCCGCCGGGCTTTCCCTCTACCAGCAGTGGCTCATCCGCGACCGGGATCCGGCGCGCTGCTTCACCGCCTTCCTCAACAACAACTGGTACGGCCTGGCGGTTTTCGCCGGGCTGGTGCTGGATTATCTGTAGTCGCCGGGCGCCGCCATGGCGGCGCGGCGAAACGGAAACGGGGCCCGCGGGCCCCGTTTCCGTTCAATCCCCCGCCCCGCCTCAGATGTCGCGGCCGATGGCCCGGGCGATGGCGCCCAGCTCGCCCATGAGGGTCTTGAGCTCGTCGGGGGTGAGGGCCTGGTCGGCGTCGCACCAGGCGTCGCACGGGGTGGGGTGCATCTCCACCAGCAGGCCGTCGGCGCCGGCGGCCACGGCCGCCTTGGAGAGCGCCGGCACCAGCCAGGCCTTGCCGCCGGCATGGCTCGGGTCGACGATGACCGGCAGGTGGGTCTCCTTCTTCAGGAAGGGAATGGCGGTGACGTCGAGCATGTTGCGGTAGGCGCTCTCGAAGGTGCGCACGCCGCGCTCGCAGAAGATGATGTTGTGGTTGCCGCCGGCGGCGATGTACTCCGCCGACATCAGCCACTCGGAGATGGTGGAGGCGAAGCCGCGCTTGAGGATGACGGGCACGTTGATGCGCCCGACCTCCTTCAGCAGGTCGAAGTTCTGCATGTTGCGGGTGCCGATCTGGATGACCTCCACCCCCAGCTCCAGGAACT
>JAQVKR010000462.1 GCA_028694565.1 Gammaproteobacteria bacterium
GGCCGCCCCCGTCGCCGCCCTCGGGGCCGAGGTCCAGGATCCAGTCGGCCTCGGCGATGACGTCGAGGTTGTGCTCGATCACCACCACCGAGTGGCCGGCGTCCACCAGCCGGTGCAGCACCCGGACGAGGCGCTCCACGTCGGCCATGTGCAGGCCGATGGTGGGCTCGTCGAGGAGGTAGAGGGTGCGGGCCGGCGCGGCGCCCCGGGCGCGGCGGCCGCCGGACGCCGCCGGCGCGGGACGGGCAC
This sequence comes from Gammaproteobacteria bacterium, assembly GCA_028694565.1. Lineage (GTDB taxonomy): Bacteria > Pseudomonadota > Gammaproteobacteria > DSM-26407 > DSM-26407 > Thioalbus. Next base: position 250 of record JAQVKR010000462.1, read on the forward strand.
GGGCCAGCTCGGTGACCAGCTTGATGCGCTGGGCCTCGCCGCCGGAGAGCGTCGGGCTGGGCTGGCCCAGGGTCAGGTAGCCGAGCCCCACGTCCTGCAGCAGGGTCAGGGCGTGGTGGACGGCCGGGTGGGCGGCGAAGAATTCCACCGCCTCGTCCACGCTCATGGCCAGCACCTCGCCGATGCTGCGCCCCTTGTAGCGCACGTCCAGGGTCTCCGGGTTGAAGCGCGCGCCGGCGCAGGCCTCGCAGGGCACCTTCACGTCGGGCAGGAAGCTCATCTCCACGGTCTGCACGCCCTGGCCCTCGCAGGCCGGGCAGCGGCCGCCGGCCACGTTGAAGGAGAAGCGCGAGGGGCCGTAGCCGCGCAGGCGCGCCTCGGGCAGGCCGGCGAAGAGCCGGCGGACGGGGTCCCAGAAGCCCACGTAGGTGGCCGGGCAGGAGCGCGGCGTCTTGCCGATGGGGGTCTGGTCCACCTCCAGCACCCGCCCCAGGCTCTCCCAGCCCGCCAGGGCGGCGCAGCCGTGCAGCGCACCGTCCCTGCGCCCGCGCCGCCCCCGGCGCGCCAGCAGCCCCTGCAGGCTCGGGTGCAGCACCTCGCGCACCAGGGTGCTCTTGCCGCTGCCGGAGACCCCGGTGACGCACACCAGCCGCTCCAGCGGCAGGGACAGGTCGATGCCGCGCAGGTTGTGCAGGCGCGCGTCGCGCAGGATCAGCGCGGGACCGGAGTCGCGCCCCGCCGGGCGGCGCGGCAGCAGCGGGTGGGCGAGCGGCCGGGCCAGGAAGCGCCCGGTCAGCGACTCGGGGCTCGCCATCAGCTCCGCCACGCTGCCCTGGGCCACCACCCGGCCGCCGCGCACGCCGGCGCCGGGACCGAGGTCGATGACGTGCTCCGCCCGGCGGATGGTCTCCTCGTCGTGCTCCACCACCACCACGGTGTTGCCCTTGCCCTCCAGCCGCCCGAGGGTGTCGAGCAGCATGCGGTTGTCCCGCGGGTGCAGGCCGATGGTGGGCTCGTCGAGGATGTAGCAGACCCCGCGCAGGTTGGATCCGAGCTGGGCGGCCAGGCGGATGCGCTGCGCCTCGCCGCCGGACAGGGTGGGCGCGGCGCGGTCCAGGGACAGGTAGCCCAGCCCCACCTCGCGCAGGAAACCGAGCCGGGCCCCGATCTCCGCCAGCAGGTCGCGGGCGATGGCCGCCTCGCGCCCCTGCAGGCGCAGCTTCCCCAGCGCCCGCTCCGCCTCGCTCACCGGGAGGGCCGAGTAGCCGGCGATGGACTGGCCGCGGAAGCGCACCGCCAGCGCCTCGGGGCGCAGCCGCCCGCCCCGGCAGGCGGGGCAGGCGCGCGCCTCGCCCTCGAAGGCCTCGGTCCAGGTCGCCTCCTCGCCGCTCTGCTCGGCATCGAAGCCCGGCAGCTCCACCCCGGTGCCGTAGCAGTGGCCGCACCAGCCGTGGCGGGAGTTGTAGGAGAACAGCCGCGGGTCCAGCTCCGGGAAGCTGCGGCCGCAGCCGGGGCAGGCGCGGCGGGTGGAGATGAGCACCTCCTCGGCGCGGGCCGCCGTCAGCGCCCGCTTCGCGCCGCGGGAGCCGACGCGCACCCGCACCAGCCCCTTGCCGTGCGCCAGGGCCTGCTCCAGCAGCGCGCGCAGCGCCGCCCCGGCGCCGGGCGCCACCGTCACCTCGCCCAGCGGCAGGTCGATGTCGTGCTCCCGGTAGCGGTCCAGCCGCGGCCACGACGCGGTGGGGATCAGCTCGCCGTCCACCCGCAGGTGGCCGTGGCCGCGCCCGGCGGCCCACTTGGCGAGATCGGTGTAGTAGCCCTTGCGGGCGCTCACCAGCGGCGCCAGCAGCGCCACGGCGCGGCCGCGCCACTGGCGCTGGATGCGGGCCAGGATCGCCTCGGGCGCCTGGGGCTCGATGGGCAGGTCGCAGTCGGGGCAGTACTGGGTGCCCAGCTTGACGAACAGCAGGCGCAGGAAGTGGTGCACCTCGGTCAGGGTGGAGACCGTGCTCTTGCGTCCGCCGCGGCTGGTGCGCTGCTCGATGGCCACCGTGGGCGGAATGCCGGTGATGGCGTCCACGTCGGGCCGCCCCGCCGGCTGCACGAACTGGCGGGCGTAGGCGTTCAGCGACTCCAGGTAGCGGCGCTGGCCCTCGTTGAAGAGGATGTCGAAGGCCACCGTGCTCTTGCCCGATCCGGAGATGCCGGTGATGACGGTGAAGCGCCCGCGGGGGATGTCGAGATCCACCCCGCGCAGGTTGTGCTCGCGGGCGTTGACGATGCGGATGCTCGGCTCCGCCTCCCTGGCGGCGGGCGCCGGGGCCGCCGGCCCGGCCAGGGCAGGCGCCGCCGCGGCACTCCGCGCCAGCGCGGCCTCGTAGTCGCGCAGCGCCGCCCCGGTGTGGCTGCCGGGGTGGGCGGCCACCTGGCCCGGGGTGCCGGCGCAGACCAGCGCACCGCCGCCCTCGCCCCCCTCCGGACCCAGGTCGATGATCCAGTCCGCGGCGCGGATGACGTCCAGGTTGTGCTCGATCACCAGCAGCGAGTGGCC
>JAQVKR010000463.1 GCA_028694565.1 Gammaproteobacteria bacterium
GCCTGGCGGCCGGAGGTGGTCCGGCGCGAGACCCTCGCGGGCAGCGCCGAGGGTGAGGCCTCCATCCGACGCCTGTTCGAGCAGGAGCACCGGCAGCTGGAGCTGCGCGCCGATGCGCGGGTCAGCGTCACGCCGCTGGAGCGCGGCGCGGGCCTCGTCGTCGAGACCGCTCCGGCCGTGCAGCCGGAGGGCCAGCAGCTCTCGCCGCTCCAGGCCGAGGCGGTGGCCGCGGCCGCCCGCGATGCGGCCCTGACCGGGCCGGTGGCCGGCTACCCCCTGCAGGACGTGCATATCCGCGTGGAGCAGGTCACCCTCCATGGCGCGCCATCGGCGCCGCCCGCCCTCTACCAGGCGGTGAGCATGGCCATCCACAAGGCCATGACCGACGCCGGGGGAATCCTGCTGCGGCCGATCATGGCCGTGGAAGTAGTGGTGCCGGAAGAGAATTTCGGCTCGGTGCTCGGTGATCTGCAGTCCCGCCAGGCCACCATCCAGGCCTCCGCGATCCACGGCGGAACCGCCACTGCCCGCTGCACCTGCGCCCTGGACCGGCTGCTCGGCTATACCACCGACCTGCGCAGCCTCACCCACGGCCGCGGCCAGTTCACCATGCGCTTCGAGCGCTTCGATACGGAGTGACCACCGTGCACGGCAACCATCCTCCCGTACATCCCGCGCAGTGCCTGGCGGCGATCCTCTGCGGAACCCTGGCGTTTGCGGCCCAGGCCGCGGACGGCGGCTACACGGTCCGCAAGGAGCTCCCAAGCGCATTTCATGCCGACATGGAACCGCTCCGGGACTGGTACTGGCTGCGGCATGAGCAGGAAAGGATCAGCTGGGAGTTCCCGCTGCTGCGGGACCATGACGATCGCAGCGTCGATTTCTGCCTCGAAGCCCGATCGTCGAACGCCGTCGACGGCGGATCCGGCCACGGCGCCTACCTGCACGTGGAGATCCGCACCGGCGAGACCCGCCAGAACTACATCACCACGCTCACCCTGACCAACCGGGTCGACATCATCACCGACAGCGATTCCCAAGGCGTGGGCCATGCCAGCGACGGCTGCGTGCGCATCCGCAGCGCCGGCATGGGTCTTCAGCGCGCCCCCTTCACGGTGACGATCACCTATCCGGAGGGCAATCCCAGCGCCGTGCGCGGCGATTCGGCCTACATCGTCTACACCGTTCCCCGGCGCTGAGACCGGGCGGGGCGGACCCGGCGTGCCGGGCCCGCCCCCTGGCGGCATTCAGCGCCGGTCATGATCCCACTGCCGCCACCACCACCAGCCCTGGTCGTCATGGCGGGGATCCCAGCGCGGATCGCGGTCGCGGCGGGGCCGGTAGTCCCAGCTGTAGCGCCGATCGTCCCGGCGGTCCCGATCCAGGCGGTTGTGCTTCATGGCCTTGATCTGGCGGCTGAGGCGATCGAGCTCCGCATCGAGGATGGAGCGTTCGCGCTTGGTCAGGCGGCCGTCGCTGCGGAAGCGGCGCTCCAGGCGATTGATGCGCCGCTGCTCCTCCTCCAGGTAGCGCCGCTCGCCGCGGGTCAACTCACCGCTCTTGACGCCCTGCTCGATGCGCCGATCCTGGCGATCCTGGCGGTCATTGATGCCGGCGTGGGCGCTGAACGGTGCCAGGGCCCCGGCGGCCAGCCCGGCGATGACGATAAGGGTTCCGGTGATCTTCTTCATGGTCGGCTCCTGCGTTCGCTGACACTGGGACATTCCAGACGGTGTCAGGCTAGCCGCCGGCCGCTGAACGGCTCCTGAACGGAATCCGGGCGTGGACTCACTCCTCCAGGGGCGGTTCCGGCACCGGTTCGCCGCTGGCCAGATCGTAGCGCAGCCGCCGCATCCGCCCGTCGGGCAGGCGCAGGGTCAGCTCATACACCGGCCGCCCCGCCAGGTCGACGAGATGGCTCCCCACCACCGCCCCGCCCTGCTCCCGCTCGGCGCGGTCCACGATGGCCTGCAGGGCGGCCAGCCGCTCCAGGTTGCGCTCGTCGGCGCGCTCCAGGAACCAGCGCAGCCCCTGCGCCCCGGCGAGGAACAGCAGCGCGAGCGTGACCGAAACGATGGCGGCGAGTCGGATGGTGCGGGTCTTCATGGGCGGGCAGGAACTCTCATTCGACGGAACCGGACCCGGAGGATACCCCTTCCCGGGGCCTGCTTGTAGGGCTGGCTTCGCCAGTGGACAGGATTAAGAAAACGGACGGGGTAACCGTGGACTCCGGGGATGCCGAACGATGACGGGAGACATGGTGCGGCCATGGATCGCGCCGCCGGGCGTCAAAAGGCGGAAGTCGGCATGGCAATGGCGGCTTGTCGGCGCATGGAAAACGTTCCCGGTTCCGTTTCGGAGCATCCGTGCAATCTGTGGATGTCAGGCCTTTCGCCCTGCTGCCCCGTCAATCCCGCCTATCCAAACAAAACTCACCCCCGCGGCCGGACGCGCAGGCCGGCGCGGGTCTGGTTGTCGGGATGGGCGATGACGGTCTCGCCGGCCTTCAGGCCGGATTTGATCTCGGCGTTGAGGCCGTTGCGCTCGCCCACCTCCACGCCGCGCCGGCGGGCGCGGCCGTCCTCGACCGTGAACACGGCCCAGGCCCCGGCCTCGCGGAACAGGGCGCTGGCCGGCACCTGCAGCACGTCCTCCGCCTCCCAGAGAATGAACCGCGCCTCCACCCGGTAGCCGTCACCGAGGCGCAGCCACTGCTCCCGCGCTGAAGTGATGTCGGCGATGACCAGCACCCGCTGCTCCTCCACGCCCAGCGCGGAGACCTTGGTGAAGCCCACCGG
>JAQVKR010000464.1 GCA_028694565.1 Gammaproteobacteria bacterium
CCGCTCTCCGGGCTCTGTGCCCTCCGTGGCAAGACCCGCCGGCGCGGGGTTACTCCGCGCGGTGCAGCACCGCGCCCGCCGCGTCCACCACCTCCACGGCGATGGGGATGCCCGCGCGGATGCTGGCGCTCACCACGCAGAAGTCCTCGAACAGATCCATGCAGCGCTTCATGCGCACCGATTCGGTGAGCTCCCCGTTCACCTGCAGGCGCACCGCCATCTCGCCGATGCGCAGCCGCTTCTGCTCGTTGCGCACCAGGCTGACCGTGGCCTCGGTCTGCACGCTCCCGGTGGGGACATCCTCCTTGCTCACGCAGTAGAGCAGGCTGGCGCTCAGGCAGTTGGCGGCCGCCGCGGCCAGCATCCGCGCGGCGTTCGGGCCGGCCTTGCCGCCCAGCGGCGGGGGTTCGTCCATGAGCACCTCGGCCGCCTTCTCCCAGTCGAACTTCACCTTGAACTCGTAGTCCTGCAGGTGCTCCATGCGGATGGTGAAACGGCCTTCTTCGGACATCGGCTCGGCTCCTGTCACAAGATTTTCACTTCGGTCAGTGGCTGTTCGGGTTGATTACACGGCCAGAATAGCGAGAATTGCCCCATTGAAAAACGGCTGACCAAGATACCGACACGTTCGCCAGGGAGGGCGTGTTCCGGGGGGGCGACACAATGAGGGACGGCAGCGCGGGGGCGGCTGCCGGCAGTGGCGCGTTTGTCGCCATGCTGGGGGGATATTTCCTGCTGCATCTGGTCTTGCGGCTGACCCTGTCGGGCAGCTTCGAGCTGGACGAGGCCGAGCAGCTGCTGATGACCCAGCAGCTGGCCTGGGGCTATGCCTCCCAGCCGCCCCTCTACAGCTGGCTGCAGTGGGGCTTCTTCGCCCTGTTCGGCAAGGGCGTGCTGGCGCTCTCGCTGCTCAAGCAGCTGCTGCTGTTCACCGCCTTCGCGTTCTGCTTTCTCTCCGCCCGGCTGGCCTTCGGCGGACGCCTGCTGCCCGCCGCGCTGGTGACGCTGTCGCTGCTGCTGCTGCCGGAAATCGCCTAGGAGTCGCAGAAGGACCGCAGCCACTCCGTGCTGATGCTGGCCCTGTGCAGCCTCTCCTTCTACCTGGTGCTGCGCTTCCGCGCCCGGCGCGGAACGCTGGATTACCTGCTGCTGGGACTGGTGCTGGGCCTCGGTCTGCTGTCCAAGTACAACTTCGCGCTGTTCGCCCTGGCGCTGTTCCTGGCCGCGCTGCTGACCCCCGCCTGGCGGGCGGCGATCCGGGACCCGCGGATCCTGCTGGTCATCGCCATACCGGTGGCGCTGTTCCTGCCCCACGGCCTGTGGATCCAGGGACATGTCGAGGCGGCCACCGGCGATACGCTCCAGGCGCTCAAGGTCTCCGAGCCCGGGCTGGATGCGTTCCGGCGGGGGCTGGGCTCGCTCGCCTACGAGGCGTGGCTGTTCCTGACCCCCTTCTGGCTGGTGGCGCTGCTGGCTTTCCCCCGGCTGTTCCGGTGGCGGGCGCAGGCCGCGGCCGGCCCCTTCGCCGCCGACGCGAGGGGGCTGCTGGGGCGCTTCTTCGTGGTGGTGTTCGCGCTGCTGCTGGTGATGATCCTGGCGTTCGGCTTCTCCCAGTTCAAGGCGCGCTGGCTGGAGCCGTTCCTGTTCCTGGCGCCCCTGTTCCTGTTTCTGCGCGGGGACCCGGAGACATGGGGGAGGGGCCGCGTGAAGGCCTACCTGGGCGTCACCCTGGTGCTCGCGGCCCTGGTGCCGGCGCTGCTGGCCGCGAGCGTGCTGGGCGGTTCCTTCCGCGGCAAGTTCACCCGCCTCGGCTATCCGCTGCCGGCCATCGCCGCGCAGCTCCGGGCGGCGGGCTTCGACGGCAGCCGGGTGTACGCCGATCACCGCTTCGTGGGCGGCGCCCTGCTGGCCCATCTGCACAGCCCCGCCGCCCAGGTGCCGGGGGTGGAGTTCGCCCCGGCGGGGCCGGACGGGCCCGTGGTCATGGTCTGGCAGGGCCCGGCGGAGGAGCCGCCGGCGGATCTCGTCGGCATTCTAGCCCGGGACACCGGCGTGCCCGGAGACCGCCTGCCGCCGCCGATCACCCTCAGGGCGCCGTTCCTCCACAGCGATCGGGAGTACGAAATCCGGGCGGTCCTGCTCGATACGGCCCTGCTGGCGGCGCTGCGGGAGGAGTGAGCCGGGTCCGGCGCGGGCTCAGTGCTCCCGGCGCCAGATGCGCTCCCCGTTCCGGTAGACCGCCTTGATGCGGTGGAGCGGAATGGTGCGCGGCACCCCCTCGGCGTCGATGAGCTCGAAGTCGAACCGGTCGCCCGGGTCGAAGCGCAGCTCGCCCAGGGGCACCAGCACGATCTCCCCCTCCAGCCGGTCGAGGTAGCCGATCAGGAACTCCCCCCGCCCGAACTCCGGGTCCCAGCGGATGCGACTCAGCAGTTCGTGGATGGGGATCATGGGATGATGGTGGCGGGTGGTCGGTGGTGGGGCAGACTGGCCCGTGTTCCGTGTTCCGTGTTCCGTGTTCCGTGTTCCGTGCCGGGTGCCCGGTGACTGCACCGTAGGGCCGGATTCATCCGGCCGGGCAGGGCGCAGAATCCGGCACCCTTGTGCAGATGAATCTGCACCTACAACCCTTGTCCACCCTCAGTAATCGTCCGCGCATTCCCCCTGAGTATGGATCCAGACCAGGGTGCGGTTGTTCACCGGCATTTCGTGGTCCGCGGTGAGGCACAGGCCGTTCCGGCGGGCCAGCCGGTCGAGGGCCTCGAAGTCGCGGATGCCGCTGGCGGGATCGCGGGCC
>JAQVKR010000033.1 GCA_028694565.1 Gammaproteobacteria bacterium
CCATCGGCGATCAGGGCATTCCCCGCATGGTCATACCAGAGGGGGTTGTCGGTTTTTTCCGCCTGCACGCCACCGGCTGGGTGGCCGAAGAATCGCGCCCAGAGCTCCGTGCCGAGCCGGTGGTCAGACTTGCTGTTTTCCTCGTCGTTCCAGCCCGCCCCCGGGTCCGACCACACGGTCCGCTCCCACAGGGCATAGCGGTTCGCGCTCACCGTCTGGTGCTTGATGTCGAGCAGTTTCCCGATGACTGGAACGGCCAGGAACACCGGTACCATCACCGTCAGGATTACGGCGAACTCGGCCAGAGCCGTCCCGGTGCAGCGCCCGTGGGGCGACGGGGTGCGGGGCCGTCGGCTACTCATGCCCGACCGCCTCCAGGCCATGCCGGAACTCCACCGGCAGGGTGAACAGGACATCCGCCGCACAGGCGTCCTCATTCACCCACAGCGCCGTTTCCACATAGTCGCCGGCGGCGCGCTCCAGCCGTGTCTCGAGCGGTACTTGGTGGCCATCGATATCTGCGATGCAGGTGGTCATCCGCTCACCTTTCCGTTCACCCGTGGCCAGCCTTCTACAGCGATGGCCCGCGACCCGGGTTTCCCCCAGCGGCGTCAGTGCCAGCTGATCTGCGACCAGTCCCGCCATCCACCGCGCCAGCACCGGGATTCCCGTTCGCGCGGAAGACCCTGCAGCCAATTCCCGGGCACCGGGGAGAAGCCGCCCCCGGCCCTTGGCCGGCTCGTACTCCAGGCTGAATTCGGGCGTGTCGATACGGATAATCTCCCGTTCCTCGATCCGGTGGGGCAACTCCGGCGCGGGTGACCCGTTGCGGCCCAGATGCACGGGCGATTCGGCCAGTCCACGCAGCACCATCGTCGCGCTCTCCCGCTTCAGCCGGCGGGCGTCCAGGATCCAGTACCGGCCCGCCAGCCGCTCCCAGCGGTGGTCTCCGCGCAGAATCAGCACCCGGCGCTCGGGTCCGCGAACTTCCGCCGGGGCACCCGATCGGCGATAGCCCTCAGCCAGTGCCGCGTCATGCACCCGGTACTCGATGCGCAGCGCGCGCTCCGCCTTGCCGCACTCGTGCGCAGCGCCCGTCAGCGCCAGAGACGAAACCAGGATGCAGCTCATCAGGGCCATGGCACCGCCTCCATGCGGACTGTCCAGAAGGGGTTGTAGAGGTTCGCGTACTCTCCCCGCCCCAGCGGCGCGAAATCCGGCGCCGCGGGGCGGCGATGATAGATTCTCGCCCGGGCCACCGCCGCCAGCCGACGAGTTCCCGGCGCAAGACCCAGCAACGGCTGAGTGTCGATGCTGTCCACCGGCAGGGTGGCATGGGCGGTCAGGCTCAGGCTGGGGTCCCGTCCCTCCCGGCCACCGGTCAGGTCGGCATAGGTATCGATCCCCGCGTAGGTGTCGTCGAATTCCCGCGCGCTCGCCCGGCCCTTGCCGATGGAGCCCTTCCTCTTCCATTCCATCTTCGACCAGGACCAGCGCCAGTGCAGCAGCTCGTCGCTGGCGCTCCAGTCGGACAATCCGCCACCGAGCCGCTGGCGAGTGCCGCCCTGCTTGCGGACGCGGATCAGGAACGGCACGCCCAGATCCCGCGGCCGCCATTCACGGCTCCGAATCCAGCGTTCCGACTGGCCCAGGTTGAGGTCCGTCATGCGCTCAATCCGGCCACCGTCATCCCCGGCCCGGTAGAAACGCATGAAACGGCTGAGGGCGGCGTTTTCCGCGGCAATCTCCCCCGCGTAGCGCGTCGACCCGGCATCCTCCATCGTTTCCGGAACATTGATGCGGATGGCGGGGTGATGGGCCCGCGCCGCCGCCTCCATCAGGCCGTGGATGCCCGCCAGCGCCTGCCCGCCATCCAGCGACGTGCCCAGGCTCGCGCGCGAGGTCATCTGCACCGTCGAGATGATGCGGTTGAGCGAGTCGGTCAGGGGCACGTAGACCTCTCCGAACAGCTCCGTCCCCTGCGTCGCCACCTCCGCCCAGCGGTCAAGCACCTGACCGGCATAGGCAAGCACCGGGCCCACGCCCGGGATCGCCGCCGCCAGCAGGCTCAGCTGGGACAGGCGGCGGCTGGTGCTCTGCACGTAGCGCATCCAGGACATGTAACTGACGAAGTGCCCGACCGCCACGTGGTTCGCGATCAATGCGCGGTTGGTATAGGCCATGAAGTTGAGGTTGCGCGCCACGTAGAGCGCTCCGCTGTAGGCGGCGGCATCGGCGGCGTTGACCAGGCGGGTCTTCTCCACGGTGACTTGGCTGGTGTTGTACATGACCAGCAGCGTCACCGCGCCGATCACCAGCAGCGCCAGCGCCAATACCAGCGCCTGGCCCTGCTGGCGAACCATGGCGAGCCCTGTCCGCAACCGATACCGTCCGGAAATCACCGTCACCCCACAGCCGGCGTCAGCCGGTGCGAGGCAGGCGCGCCTCGGGCCGGCTTGCGCCGAGCGGCGATCAGTTGGCGCTCGCGTAGTTGTCCAGGGTCTTGGCGGTGGCGGCGTTGGCCTGGGCCGAGGCGGCCTGGGTCTTGGCCGTCTGCTGGGCCGTGTCACCGCCCTGGCCGGCCATTTCCATGGCCATGCCCGCCATCTGGTTGCTGAGAGTGTCGCCGAAGAAACCCACGACGCCGATGGCGGCGACCGCGATGAGAGCGACGATGATGATGTATTCGGACAGGCCCTGACCACGCTGGTGCAGCGCGTTGCGGACCCGGGGAGATGGGATAGCAGCCATCCTGGCCATGAGTGTCTCCTCCTTGAAACACGATGTGGTGTGCCCTTCCGTGGACAGTTGATGTTTAACAGAGGATGGCAAGGCAGGTCAAATCCGGATCAGCCCACATGCCCGGGCGCCGCATCCGGTCCCTGAGACTTGGCCCGGTTTGGGTTAGTATTCCAAGGCACTCACCAACATGACTCCCCGGTGCAACGGATGTGCGCGCGGGAATGACAGGAAGTCGCCATGTGGGGTCTCTGCAGCGCCCTTCTTGCCGCAATCGCCTTGCCGCCCGTCGGCCTCCCCGTCGCCGGGGCCGTCAGCCTCGTACCACTGCTGCTGCACGCGCAGCGGCACGGAACGTGGAGTGCCGCGCTGCAGGGCACGGTGTTCGGTACGGTCCTGGGCAGCCATGTCTACCTCGGCGCCCTGGGCTACGAGCTGCGCACCTTCATCGCCGCCGTGGCGCTCACCACGCTGCTGTGCGCGGCCGCCGCGGCGATCACCGCGCGGCTCTCCACCCGGCCCCGCCCGCTCCCGCTGCTCCTGGTCCCGCCCGCCTGGGTCCTGGTGGAACTCGCCGCCGAACAGGCGGGACTGCCCTTCAGCTTCGCCCTGCTGCTATCCGGCAAACCGGCCTGGCTCGCACCGGCGGCGCTGGGAGGACACCACCTGGTCACGTTGTTGCTGGTCTCGTTCCAGGTCCTGCTGGCCCGCAGCCCGGGACAGTCCGGATCCAGTGCCTGCCGCTGGAGCCCGGCTCTCCTGGCCGCCGTCATTTCCGCAGCGCCGGCGGACAAGCCGCCGGTTGCCCACCGCGCGCCCCGGCCGCAAATCTCCGTGGCGGTGATGCAGACCGACATCCCGCCCCGGGAGACGGCGGCGCCCGCCGCACGCAACGCCCTGGAGGAACTGACGGCCAGGCGCGCGGAAATGGCCCGGCGGGCCACCGGGAGCGGTTCCCGTCCCGATTTGCTGATCTGGCCCGAGATCCCGTTCGGCCAGTACGAGTTCCGGCGGCGGGACGGCAGCCCCGCCGCCGCCCTGGCCCGGAAGCTGCGGACGGCGATGCTGGTGGCCGCACCGGACCTCGCCCCGGACGGTACGCTTTTCAACGCCGTCTTTTCCATCGCCGGCTCGGGCCGCGTCCTGCACCGTCACGTCAAGCAGCGGAACATCCCTTTCCTGGAGAGCGCCTACGGGACCCGGGCCGGTCTGCGGCCCCACAGCGGACTTCCGGGGCGGCCGGGCAGCCTGGTCTGCTTCGAGTCGGCCTTCGACGCGATTCCGGCCCGCCTCGCGGGCACCGGGGCCGGCTTCCTCGTGGTCGCCGGCAACGACGCCTATGCCGGCCCCTCCTTCCTCTCCCTGCTTCACCGTGAAACGGCCCGGCTACGGGCCGTGGAGACCGGGCGCACCATCGCTCTCGCCGCCAATGGCGGCCCCTCCGCCATCATCGGGCCCGACGGCACAACCCGCGCCGAACTGGAACGGTTCCATTCCGGCCGCATCATCGCGGCGGTGGAGCCCCGGGCGGAGTCCACCCTGTTCACCCGGTACCGGGTGCCATGGCACGCCCTATTCTGGCTCGCCGGCATGGCCTCGATCCTCGCCGCACTGGTCCGCGTGCGGCGCGGGAAACGCGGCCGGCGCGCCAGCGCCGCCCGTGCCGCCAGCACCCTTCTCCTGGCGCTGGCAGCCCTGCCCCTGTGCCTCGCCCAGTCGGCCTGGAGCCGCCAGGAGTACCTGGCCCGCCACCTCGCGCCGGGTGATCGCCCGCTCGCGGACTTCGTTCCCGAGCTCGCCCCGGAGCAGAACGACTACAGCCATCTGCGGGCCGGGGATCCCGACGCGGCATTCGCCGGCGCCCTGGCCTACCTGCTGCGCAGCCATGGTCTCCCGGAGACCCGGGACAGCGTCACCCGACGCATACGGTTGCTGTCGCGGACCGGCACCGGCGATCCGGATATTGAAACCCTCAACGCCAGCTACGGCTTCGGAACGATGATCGTGGATCGGGAGGCGCTGCCGCGGGCGACGCCGGCACGGCCGGCCCTCGCCGAGCTGCACTCCGGGGAGACGGTGGTGGTGCGCGCCTTCGATGCCGGGCGGGTCCTGCTCTTCTCGCCGCTGCGGGGACGCGAACTGGCCATCCGGACCCCGGCGTTCCTGAGCGCCTGGCACGGGAAGCTGCTGTTTCTCGTCACACCCGCCCGCCCCTGGGACGGGGCGCCGGGATGAGGCGGATCCAGGTGGAGTACCTGGGCCACGGGGGACACGCGGAGATCCTGCGCGCCCTTCCGCCTGCCCCTGCCGGCGGGGCCATCATCCTCAAGGTGCTGCGCGCAGACCTGGCGGACAACCGTACGGCCCGGACCCGACTGGAGCGGGACGGCGAAGTGCTGGCCCGCCTGCGGGGGCAACCCGGTTTTCCGCAACTCATCCGTGCGGGGCGGCTCCTCGGACGCCCCTGCCTGGCCTATGGATACATTCCCGGGCTGCCGCTCGACCGCCTGTGGTCCACGACGGCCGGCCGTACGCCCGAACCCCTGGGATCGGCGCCCGCCCGACTGATCGGCACCGGACTGCTGCGGCGGCTGCGGACCCTGCACGAACTGGATCCACCCGTGCTCCACGGCGACGTCAGCCCGGAGAACATCCTGGTGGACGCCCGGCGCACCGTGCACCTCATCGATTTCGGGTGCGCCTGCACGCTCCACCCCGGCCGGGTCCGGGGCGCGGGCCCGGTGGGCAAGCCCCGCTATCTCTCGCCCGAACAGGCCCGGGGCGAGCCCTGGGACCAACGCAGCGATCTCTACCAGGCCGGGATTGTCCTCTACGAACTGCTGACCTCCCGCCACTGGAATCCCGGCCGCAGCGGCGGCGAGGCGCGGGTGCTGGCGGCGGAGCCGCCGCGCCTGGACCCGGCCGCTGTCCGGCGGGAATTCGCCGGGGTGCTGGCCGGGCTGCTCGCGCCCGCTCCAGATGCCCGCTACCGGAGCGCCCGCGCCGCCCTGGCGGAACTGGCCGGGGCACAGGCGCCGGGGTGAGCTCAGGCGCCCGCCTCCCGCTCGAGCGCCTCGGCCAGCCGCATCACCCAGGCGGTGGCGGCCATGGTCAGCAGCACGGCGGCGGCGAAGAGGTAGAGGCCGTAGTGGACCTGGACATTGGCCACGGCGCCGAGCTTGACCGTGGCCACCAGCACCGCCACCACGAACACATCGAGCATGGACCAGCGCCCGTAGCGGTGCATCCAGCCCACGTAGCGGTGCAGGCGGGCGCGATCGGCCCAGTGCCGGCCCACGAAGAGGAACAGCACCGCCAGCTTGGCCAGGGGCAGCAGGACGCTGAATCCGCCCACCAGCAGGAAGATCAGGAACTGCCCCTCCCCCAGCAGTTGCACCAGCCCCGAGGCGAGCGAGAAGGTGTTGTGCACGAACAGCAGCTTCTCCAGCGTGATGATGGGCGCGAACAGGCCGGCCAGCAGCAGCGCCAGGGTGCAGAGCAGCAGCAGCCGCGCGGCGAGGGCGCGGCGGGGAAAGCGATCGGCGATGGACTGGAGTGCGGGGTCGGTCATGATCGGGAAGTGATTGACGCCGGCGCCTGCCGGCGGGACGTCAAGATAACAGGGTTGGCGCTGGCACAGGGCGATGGTGTCCGACATGATGCGAATGGCCCGGATCGTCCCGAAGAAGAGTGCCAGCCCCCGTCACGGGCAGCAACTCTGGGCCGGTTGCGGCCGTGGGCCACCGCAACCGCAAATGGGGCGCCGTCCGACCCAAGGCGGACGCTCCCGGTCGGCCAGCACCGAATAGGTTCTGGATCGCTGTGCCTCGGCGGCAGGCAACCAGCTTTTCGGCCTTCAGCCCGCGGAATCCTGGATCAGGTTCTTGATGTCGCGCATCGGCGGCGCACCGAACTGGCGGCTGTACTCCCGGCTGAACTGGGAGGGGCTTTCGTAGCCGACCCGGAATGCGGCGTGCGAGGCGTCCACATGCTCGGTCAGCATCAGTCGCCGCGCCTCGTTCAGGCGCATCCGCTTCTGGTACTGGAGCGGGCTCATGGCGGTCATGGCGCGGAAGTGGTTGTGGAACGCCGAGGGGCTCAGGCCCGCCCTGCTGGCCAGCTCCTCGACCTTGACCGGCTTGCTGAAGTTCGCCTTCAGCCAGTCGATCGCCCGGGATATCCGGTAGCCGTGGTTGCCGGCGCTGGTGATCTGGCGCAGGAGCGGCCCCTGGTCACCCCTCAGCAGGCGGTAGAAGATCTCCTGCTTGACCAGCGGCGCCAGGGCGGGAACATCGCCCGGGGTGTCGAGGAGGTCGATCAGCCGGTTGAAGGCGTCGAGCAGGGGCGCCGAGACCGGGCTGACCGCGATTCCGAGACGTTCCCCCGAGGGGCGGCCCGACGGCATGTCCTGGCCCACCATGAGCTGCGCGATCAGGCCAAGGTCGAGTTCCAGCGTCAACCCCAGGTAGGGCGCGTCGCTGCTCGCCTCGATGATCTGGGTCACCACCGGAAGGTCGACGGAGGTGATGAGGTAGCGGTGCGCGTCGTAGACATAGGCCTCCTCGCCCAGGAACAAACGCTTCCGCCCCTGGCCAATCAGGCAAATGCTGGGTGGCAGCATATAGCTCGTCGGCTCGGTCGGCGTTTCCCAGCGGTGCAGGTTCAGCCCCGGAATCGGGGACTCGAACATGTTCCGGCCCGCGGTCCATCGGGCAATCCTACCGGCCAGGCTGACGCGCTCGCCGAGCAGCTCACCCACCGCCTCACCGCCCGCAGGGTTCATCTTCTTCTCCATAGGAATTGGCACGTTGCCCCAAGGGAGCTGCCGGTCACCGGCTGCTATCGAAAGCTTAGCATTCCAGCCCGGCGCAACAACTGCCGCGCCTCAAAATCCGCAGAATCAGGCAAGGATGGAAAAGGATTGGGCTAACTTCGGCTCGCAGCGCCCGGCAAACGCCGCCACCGGCCGGCCCGGAGCCGCGCAGGAGGTTTCCGGCGCGGCTCACCCGGAACATCAAACATGGAGAGAAATGGGCAAGAGTTAAGCAGGATTGGTCTAACGCCTCCCGCGCTCGGCGGCCTACCGTTTCAGCAACGAAACGCATCGGTTCCGCGGAGGAGGCCAGTCATGAATTCCAGAACACCCATTGTCCGCACGATGCTGGTCGCCCTGACCAGCTGGTTCAGCGACTCCGCCGTCGCGGCGGATCCGCCGCCCACCGGCCAGACCTTCTACCCGGCCGGCTCCCGGCAGTCGTTCGATGGCCCGGAAAAGCTTTTCACCGGTGACGTCCGGGTCGACATGCTCTTCCCCGACAACGACACCGCCCACTACTCCGGCGCCTACGTCACCTTCCAGCCCGGCGCCCGCACCGCGTGGCACCTGCACCCGGCGGGGCAGCACATGATCGTGACCAAGGGCGTCGCCCTCACCGGCACCCGGGACGGCAAGGTCATCGAGTTCAGGGAGGGCGAGACCGTCTGGTGTCCGGCGAACGTCGACCACTGGCACGGCGCGACAGCGCACGCGGCGATGACGCACCTGGTGATCACCGGCAGCCGCGACGGCGAGAACGTGATCTGGAAGGAAAAGGTCACCGAAGCCGAGTACTACGCCGGTCAGCGGAAAAAGGCGAAGACCGCGGCGGACGCACACGCCCTGTCGGCCGGGCAACGGGCCATCGTGCCGATCGCGGCCCTTACCGCCAACGGCAACCTGGCGTCATTGAAGACCGCCATCCGTTCGGGCCTGGATGCCGGCCTGAGCGTCAACGAGATCAAGGAAGTCCAGATCCACCTCTACGCCTATGTCGGTTTTCCCCGGACGTTGAATGGCCTCTCCACGCTGATGGCCGTCCTGGACGAGCGAAAGGCGGAGGGGATCGCCGATCCGCCGGGCAGGGCGCCGAACCCCTTCCCTGAAGGCATGAGCAGCCTCGAGGTCGGCAAGGCGGTGCAAACCGAACTGGCCGGCCGGCCGGTGTCCGGGCCGCTGTTCGATTTTGCGCCGGACATCAACCAGTTTCTGCAACGCCACCTGTTCGGCGACCTCTTTGCCCGCGGCATCCTGGACTATCAAGGCCGCGAAATCGCAACCGTCTCCGCATTGGCGAGTCTCGACGGCGTCGACTCCCAGCTCAAGTCACATATTGCGATCGCCACCAATGTCGGACTCACGGCGGCCCAGCTCACGGAAGTGGCCGCCGTGCTGGGTGAGGCCGTGGGCGACGGTGAAGGGCACAGGGCCGAACAGGCCGTCCGGGCGGTGCTGTCGGAGTAGGGAGGGCGCCCAGCGCGCGGTTCGCAACACCATCCCGCCCGAGCCGGATTGTTCAACCGCATCAAGGACTGGAAACGGGAACACGATGATGCCGAAGCACTGCTCGACAGCCATCCGCGCGGCGTTGACCGCAGCGCTTCTGCTTGCCGGACCGGCGCCGGCCGAGACCCGGAGCGCCGAACTTCCGCAGGAGGCCCCCATGCTCAGGATTCACGTGATCGTCGGAAATGAAACGCTCTCCGCGACGGTTGACGATACGCGGGCGGGCCGCGACTTCGCCAGGCTTCTCCCGCTGGAATTGACGCTCAGCGACTACAACGGGATCGAGAAGGTCGCGGACCTGCCGCGCGGGATCGACTCCGGGGGTGCGCCGGCCAGCTACACGCCGAAGCCGGGCGACATCACCTACTACGCGCCCTGGGGCAATCTCGCGATCTTCCACAAGCCGTTCCGGACTTCCAGGGGGCTCGTCCGTCTCGGCGCGTTCGACGGGCCAATCGACGCGTTGCTGAAAGACGGGGTCATTCCGATCCGCATCGAGGCGGCCGACGCGCCGCTGCGCCCTGAATGACATCAGCGGCTTTTGATTTCGACGGAGAACATCGTGCCCGACAACATCACCGGCAAAGTCATTGTCATCTCCGGCGCGATCCGGGCGGCATTGACCGACCACGCCGCCGAAGCCGGGCTGGCGCAATACACCGGGGACATCGTGGGCGGGATCGGGGTGCCCGCCAGCACCATGGCCGGCACGGCCGCCTTCGCGATTTCCCGGCCCGATGACGTCGAGGTGAGCGAAATCCTGTTCCATCCGACCGTCCAGCCGGTGTGACACCCCCCGTGACGGAGGCAGCGACCGGCTGAACGGACCATCGTTCCGCCCACACAGGGCCCGGGGCGAATCAACTTTTCATAAAGAGGAGATTTGATCATGCCTGACAATGGCGATCTGACCAGAAGACAATTCGTGCGCCTCTCGGCGATGGCCGGAAGCGGCCTGCTGCTCACGCGTTCCATGGGCCTGTTCGCCGGTACGAACCCGGCAGCAAGCATCAAGTCCCGGGGCTATGCGGCAATCGACACCTCCGGGACGCTGGTGCCGTGGGAGTTCGAGCGGCGGCCGGTGGGAGACAACGACATCCTGATCGACATCAAGTACGCCAGCATCTGCCATTCCGACATTCATCAGATGAAAGGCCACTGGGGGCCACAACAATACCCCCAGGTGCCCGGGCACGAGATAGTGGGCATCGTGGCGGCCGTCGGCAAGAACGTCACCAAATTCAAGGTGGGTGACCGGGCGGGCGTCGGCTGCATGGTCGATAGCTGCCTGGACTGTGAAAACTGCGAGGGGGAGGAGGAGCAGTACTGCCCCCAAACCGTTTTCACCTACGGATATCCGGAAGAGAGCTCGCCGACAGGCATTTCACAAGGAGGCTACTCGACCAACATCGTCGTGCGGGACCACTTCGCCGTCCACATTCCAGACCACATCAGCCTGCAGGAAGCGGCGCCGCTGCTGTGCGCCGGCATCACCACCTACTCGCCCCTGATGAAGTTCGACCTCGAAAAGGGGGATAAGGTCGGCGTCGCGGGCATCGGCGGGCTGGGGCACATGGCGATCAAACTCGCCGTTTCCAAGGGGGCGGAGGTCTATGCCTTCACCACCTCGCCAGGCAAGGTCAAGGATATTCTCGCCTTCGGCGCCAGGGAGGCGATTGTCGTGGACGACATCACGAAGCTGGCGCCCTACAGGGGAATGCTGGATTACATGATCTGCACGATCCCCGCGCAGTACGACGTGGCCGCCTACGCCGCCGTCGTCAGGCCTTTCGGCGTCTATACGCAGGTGGGCATGCCTGAACGATTCGAGCTGAGCGTGAACAACCTCGGGCTCTCGATCAGCCGGGTCAACTTCAACGCCTCGCTGATCGGGGGCATGAAGGAGACACAGGACGTGGTCAATTACTGCGCGGACAGCCAGATTCTGCCCCAGATACAGATCATCAAGGCCGAGCAGATCAACGAAGCCTGGGAGAGCGTGGTGAACAAGAAGGCGCGCTACCGGTACGTGATTGATGCCGCGACGTTCTGAACGCGATAACGAGACCCTGAAACGCTCCGTGCGCTGCAGGGGCGCAAGGGACTCACGAATGAGGATTTCCCACTCCCAGGCCCTGGCATCCGGCACGGTGCCAGGGCCTGGTTGATGCGCACGCCCCCAATTCACGGTCGCCGCCGATATCCATTCTCCGCAACCACCCGAGCGTCCAGATTCATCGTGTTCTCGATCTCCTGCTCCAGGCGCCAGGCTTCCGCGGGCCCTGCGAGGCCGCCGGGCAGCCGCTTGCCGGAGCCGCCGCGGGTGGGCGCGGACAGCACACAGGAGACAAGTTCCGTTCCGCCTCTGCCGCGCCGGATACGTTTGACGCAGCGCACCTGCCGGACATCGCAGACCCTCCGTCAAACGCCCGGGAAGGGCACGGGCCGTGCGCCACCGCCGGCTCCACGCGGCCTGCTCCCGCATGCATGCCGCTCGGCAGACCCGCGAAGACCCGGCAGTTCCGGAACGATCCCCATGCACAGGGCACCGCCGGGACGGCAGCCGTTCCCCGGGCGCCCGATGTCGAGCCGCTCGGGCTTGTCGGCGGGGGGGCATGAGCTTTTCGAGGAGAGCTTTCGGATCCGACACGCCGGTCCATTTGCAAGCAGCCTTGCAGCAGCTGCCTCCATCGCAGGCACAGCGCCGCGGGCCGGACGCCGCCGATTCAGCCCCGCAGCGCGACGTAGATCGCCATGGCGGCGACGGTCACGGCGATCATCCGCACGCTGTAGAAGAGGTTCCAGCGCAGGAAGTCCAGCGCGGGCACGCCGTAGCGCCCCTGCAGGGCCAGGTTCATGCCCGAGAAGGGGCTGCTGGAGACCCCCAGCGACCAGGCGGCGAGGAAG
>JAQVKR010000034.1 GCA_028694565.1 Gammaproteobacteria bacterium
GCCCAGCAACAGGCCCACCAGCGGGTAGAGGGGCACGGCGGCGGCCCGCTCGCCGGGACTCCCCGGCCAGGGCGCCCGGACCGGGAGCCGGGTCAGGAACTGCAGCGCCAGCAGCAGCCGCCCCATCACGGGCGCCCGCCGTGGAACACCACCCGCGGCAGCCCGCCGCTGACCCGCACCCGGCTGAGCCAGGCGTAGGGCACCTCGAGCCGGAACAGGTGGGAGAGCGGCGCCCCCAGCACCCCGCCCAGCAGAACCCGGATGACGCCGCCGTGGGTCACCAGCAGCAGGTGCCGCTCCCCATGCCGCTCGAGCAGCTCGGACCAGGCCGCGAGCACCCGATCGCGGAATGCCTCGATGGATTCGCCGCCGGGCGCCGGATGGCGAACGGGATCGGTCCAGAAGCCCATCACGCCGTCCGGGTCCTCGGCATAGAGATCGCCGGGTATGCGTCCCTCCCAGTCGCCGAACCCCACCTCCCGCAGCCGGGGCTCGATCTCCACCGGCAGCCCGTGCCGCTCCCCCAGGGCCGCGGCGAAGGCCGCGCAGCGCGACAGGGGCGAGGTGACGATGAGGTCCCAGGAATTCGCTTCGCCCACCGTGCCCCACATCTGCTCCCAGCCCCGGGCGCTCAGGGGATCGTCGCGCCAGCCGCGCAGGCGGGTCCCGCCCTCGGGCTCGCCGTGGCGGATGAGATCCAGGGTGGTTTCCGCATCCGGCCGATCCATGGTCACCCCCCCGCGATCCCGGCCTCGGCAAAGGTGGCCATGCCGTCGTGCAGGGCGCAGGCGAGGCGCAGCAGCGGCACGGCCGCCGCCGCTCCGGTACCCTCGCCCAGCCGCATCCCCAAGTCGAGCAGCGGCCGCCCGCCCAGGGCCTCCAGCACGCGCCGGTGGCCGGGCTCGGCGGAGACATGGCCGAACAGCAGCCAGGGCGCGACCTCCGGGCGTAACCGCTGCACCACCAGGGCCGCCGCGCCGGCGATGAAGCCGTCCACCAGCACCGGGATACCGCGCTGGGCGCAGGCGAGGAAGGCGCCGGCCAGGGCGGCCAGCTCGAACCCGCCGTAGCAGCGCAGGGCCTCCAGGGGCGCGCCGGCGAGGTCCCCGTGGCGCGCCAGCGCCTCCCGCAGAACGAACACCTTCCGGTCCACGCCCGCCGCATCCAGTCCCGTGCCGGGACCGGCCAGGGCCGCCGGGTCCTCCCCCAGCAGCGCGCAGGCCACCGCCGCCGCGGCCGAGGTGTTGGCGATGCCCATCTCGCCCCCGATGAACAACTGGCAGTCCGCCGCGGCGGCGCGCGCCGCCGCGGCCCGGCCGGCCTCCAGGGCGGCGCCGAGCTGGGCCGGGGTCATGGCGTCCTCGCGATGGAAGTTGGCTGTGCCGGGACCGACCCGGGCGCTCACCAGCCCGGGAAGCTCCCCCGGCGGCTCCAGGGTGCCCACGTCCACCACCTCCAGCTCCGCCCCCAGCGCCCGCGCCAGCACGCTGATCGCCGCGCCCCCGGCGGCGAAATTGCGCACCATCTGCACCGTCACCGCCTGGGGAAAGGCGGACACGCCCGAGGCGGCGATGCCGTGATCGGCGGCGAAGACCACCATCCGCACCCGCTCCGCCGCCGGGCGCTCGCGCCCCTGCAGCGACGCCAGGCGTACCGCGATCGCTTCCAGCTCGCCGAGGGAGCCCGGCGGCTTGGTCAGCCGCGCCTGCCGGGCCCGCGCGGCGGCGGCGGCGGTCTCATCCACGGGGTGTAAGGGGGCTTCCAGCCAGGTCGCTGTCAACGGGCTCTCCTTGGAATGACGAGTTGCTGGTTTCGGGGAACAACCCGGCGCAGCGCGCCCCATGGGCGCCATCGAACCGGGGCGCGGGCGCGACGGGCCGGCCCCGGCCACCCCGGCCCTGGCGGCGCACGACGGACTTCAGGCCACCGGCGGACCCTTGAGCACCAGCGGCAGGCCGGCGGCGGTGAACACGACCCGCTCACAGCGCGCCGCCAGGGCCTGGTGCAGCCACCCCGCCTCGTCGCGGAACCGGCGCGCGAGGCCATTCGCGGGAACGATGCCGAGGCCCACCTCGTTGCTCACCAGGATCAGCCGCCCCGGGAGATCGGGCAGGATCTCCAGCAGGGCCCCGCGCTCCGCGGCCAGCCGCGCCCCGTCCTCCAGGGCCAGCAGGTTGGTCAGCCACAGGGTGAGGCAGTCCACCAGCAGGCAGCGCCCGCCGGCGGCGTGTCGGGTCAGCGCGGCGGCGAGCGCCACCGGCTCCTCCACCAGGCCCCAGTGACCGGGCCGGCGGGCCCGGTGGCGGGCGATCCGCTCGGCCATCTCCGCGTCCGCGGGCGCGGCGGTGGCGAGATAGATCACCTCCATCCCGCTCTCCAGGGCCAGCCGCTCGGCCAATGTGCTCTTGCCCGAGCGGGCCCCGCCCAGGATCAGTTCCTTCACGCCGCCGCTCCACCGCTTGCGAAGGCGCCCATGATCGCATTCCCCGCCGCCCGGCGCACCCCCTCCGTGCCTTCGTGGCGAAAGAAACCCGGGCTTGCCCCCGGCGCAGCGCTGGGCGATAGTCCCTCTCCGCGGCACATCAACCCGGAGGAGCGTGTTCCATGGGCTACCGGCTCTCCAAGATCTACACCCGCACCGGCGACAAGGGCACCACCGGCCTCGGCGACGGCAGCCGGGTACGCAAGGATGACCCGCGCGTGGAGGCGTACGGCACGGTGGACGAGCTCAACAGCGTCATCGGCGTGCTGCTCGCGGGCGAAGTGCCGGCCGCGGTCCGCGACTGCCTGACCGACATCCAGCACGATCTGTTCGATCTGGGAGGGGAGCTGAGCGTACCCGTGTTCGTGGCCATCGACGCGCGCTACGTCGCCTGGCTGGAGCAGGTGCTGGATCGCTTCAATGCCGGGCTGCCGCCGCTCGCGGAGTTCATCCTGCCCGGCGGCACCGCGGCCGCCGCCACCTGCCACCTGGCCCGCACCGTCTGCCGCCGCGCCGAGCGCCTGGCGGCGGGGCTGGCGCCGGAGGCCGGCATCAACCCGGAGGCGCTCGCCTACCTCAACCGCCTCTCGGACCTGCTGTTCGTGCTGTCCCGGACGCTCAACGCCGCGGCGGGCGTGCCCGACGTCCTGTGGAAGAAGAACCGGCGCCGGGACGCCGGGCACGGCGACGGCTGAGGCTCACTCCTCGCGGACCACCACCACCCGCTCCTCGAGAATCCGCCACTCCCCCGAGGCCGTCGGACCCACGACCATCTGGATGGGCTGGTAGCGATCCTGCCGGGACGAGTGCCGCATGCCGCGCACCTCCACCCGGCCGTCCGCCAGCCCGGTGAAGCTCATCTGGCTGTAGTTGATGGTGTCCGGCTCGACCTTCGCGCGGGGCAGCATCTGCCGCACCAGGTCCTTGTACCAGCGCCCTTCCAGCTGGTTCACCTTGCGCGTCCCGTCGGGCAGCAGCTGGACCCGGGTCACCATGGCATCATCGGCGTACAGCTCCAGGATGGCCGGATCATAGGCCCGCTCCAGCGCCGTGTAGTGTTCGAACAACTGCTCGGCCTGCTCCACGGACGCGGAGGCCACGGCATTCCCGCCGATGAGAAGAGACGTCAACAAGGACACCAGAAGGCTGATTCGCTGCATCGGGATGAATCTCCTGCGGATGGGCATCAATGGCGTAGTTTGCCCCGCCGGCCGCACAAACACCTTGATCCGGCTCAAAACGGTACCGGGTGACCCCATTGCGGCGGCGGATCCATCCGGCCGGACGCCGTGGTGCCGATGGATCCGCGCCCGCGGTTTCCTGCGCGGATCCGCGCCCCCCTCACCCGTTGCCCGCCAGGGTGGCGATGAGCCTCGGGTCCTTGAGCAGCTCCTCCAGCACGGTGGTCAGGGTGCCGTTGATGAGGCGCAGGCTCTCGGGCGAGCCGGGATTGAACAGTCCCTCCTTGTGCTGCCGCATCCGGTAGCGGACCCGGTAGGTCTCCCCGCCGTTGCGGGCGATGCCGCGCAGCTCGGCCCACACCGTCATCTCCCCGGAGACATAGCCGCGGGCGGCCTGGTACTCCAGGTGCAGAATCTCGACGCTGAGCCCCAGGGGCAGCTCCTCACCGGCGCCATGCATGGGGATGAAGCCGAGCGCCGCGATGCCCTCCCCCACCTGATCGCGGATTGAGCGGGTGAGATCGTTCTCGAGGTCGATCCGGACCCGCTTGCCGTAGACGCTCTCGTAGCTGCCGAGCGGGGTCTCGCCGCGCCGGTCCACCACGGCCACCGCCACCGGCTGCTGCCGCCCGATCTCCGCGCGCGCGAGCTCCGGCTGCGGCTCCACGCTCACCCGCTCGGGCACCGTTCCGCACCCCGCCAGCCCCAGCGCCACCAACGCAACCGCCAGCACTCTCCTCACGGGCATCTCCTTCAGGGAATGAAATTCTGGAATAGACAGGATTAACAGGATGTTTGAAGACGTTTCGGCCATCGATTGGGCTCATACCGCGAGACATCGGATGGCCACGTTTTGCCCGACACGGCCCGGCTCCGGATTCAATCTGCGTAATCTGCGGATAAACGGCGTTTGGTCTTTATCCCGTCAATCCTGTAAATCCTGTCTATCAACAATCACTTCTTCTTCGGCAGATAGAGGTCGGTGAGGGTGCCCTCGAAGGCCTCGGCGGCCATCATGACGCTCTCCGACAGGGTCGGGTGGGGATGGATGGTCAGCCCGATGTCGGCGGCATCGGCGCCCATCTCGATGGCGAGCGCCCCCTCACTGATGAGCTCGCCGGCATTGGGGCCCACCACGCCCATGCCGATGACCCGGTGGGTCTCCTCGTCGAAGATGAGCTTGGTCATCCCCTCGTCGCGCCCCAGGCTCAGCGAGCGGCCGCTGGCGGCCCAGGGGAAGGCGCCCTTGCCCACCTTGCGCCCCTCGGCCTTGGCCTCGGTCTCGGTGACGCCCACCCAGGCCACCTCCGGGTCGGTGTAGGCCACCGAGGGGATCACCTGGGCATCGAAACGGCTCTTCAGGCCGGCGCAGACCTCGGCGGCAATCTTGCCCTCGTGGCTCGCCTTGTGGGCCAGCATGGGATTGCCGACGATATCGCCGATGGCATGGATGTGCGCCACGTTGGTGCGCAGCTGCGCATCCACGGGGATGAAGCCCCGCTCGTCCACCCGCACGCCGGCGGCCTCGGCGCCGATCTCCCGGCCGTTGGGGGTGCGCCCCACCGCCACCAGGATGCGATCGAAGCGCTGCGGCTCCGCCGGCGCCTGGGCGCCCTCGAAGGTCACGTGCAGGCCGTCCCCGCGCGCCTCCACGGCGGTCACCTTCGTCTGCAGCCAGATGTTCTCGTAGCGCTTCTTCACCCGCCGGGCGAGGGGCGTCACCAGGTCCTTGTCGCAGCCGGGAATGAGGCTGTCCTGCAGTTCCACCACCGAGACCGCCGCGCCCAGGGCGTGATACACGGTCGCCATCTCCAGGCCGATGATGCCGCCGCCGATGACCAGCATACGTCCCGGCACGTCCTCCAGGGCCAGCGCCCCGGTGGAGTCGATGATGCGCGGATCCTCGGGCAGGAACGGCAGCCGGACCGGGCGCGATCCGGCCGCGATGATGGCCTTGTCGAACAGGATCCGGCGCGCTCCCTCCGCGGTCTCCACCAGCAGCTGATTGGGGGCGGCGAAGCGGGCCCGCCCCTGCACCACCGTCACCTTGCGCTGCTTCGCCAGGCCGCCGAGTCCCTTGGTGAGGCGGTCCACCACGCTCTCCTTCCAGCCGCGCAGGGCGTCCAGATCCACCTCGGGCGCGCCGAAGCGGATGCCGTGCTCGGCCATCCCGGCCGCCTCGTCGATGACCTTCGCCGCGTGCAGCAGCGCCTTGGAGGGGATGCAGCCCACGTTCAGGCACACCCCGCCCAGGCGGGCGTGGCGTTCCACCAGCACGGTCTTCAGGCCCAGGTCCGCGGCCCGGAAGGCGGCCGTGTAGCCGCCGGGGCCGGCACCCAGCACCACCACCTCGGCATGGAGGTCGCCCTCGGCGGCGGTTGCCGCCGGCTGCGGCGGGGGAGCTGCGGCCGGGGCCTTTTCCGGGGCCGCCGCGGCCATTCCGGCAACCGCTTCGCCGCTGGCCGCTGGCTCCAGCAGCAGGACGAGGCTGCCCGTGGAGACCTTGTCGCCCACCGCGACGCGCAGCTCCCGCACCACGCCGGCCTGCGGCGAAGGGACATCCATGGTGGCCTTGTCACTCTCCAGGGTGATGAGCGAGGTCTCCGCCTCGACCGCGTCCCCCGGCGCCACCAGCACCTCGATCACGTCCACGCCCTCGAAATTGCCGATGTCGGGAACGCGGATTTCGACTGTCTTGCTCATTCGGCTTTGTTCCTGTCATTGGGTTGGCGTGAATGCCGTGGAAACTCAAATCGCTGTGATGCGTTATGGGTGATGGGTGATGGGCTCTCAAGAACCCGCCGAATGGGCATTCCTCAAGCCGTTCAGCAGGCGACTAATCCGATCCAGCCTCAAGGTCAGCTCGCGAAACCTTGCTTCGTCAAGGTACCCAAGCCTCCTGGCAATCTCGAACTGGGTGTCAAGCTCGGCGATGCTTCCCCTGGCAAAGACATAAAACCTCAACGAATCGCGCTTTGATCCCCTGGCAGATCCTTCTGCGATATTGCTCGGAATGGATACTGCCGCACGCTGCATCTGTGAGGCCAATCCATGACGCTCAACTGCCGGAAAGGCGCGTGTCGCAGCATAGGTTGCCACCACCAGCTCCATGGATTGCTTCCACACCAGAAGTCGTTTGTGTCCATATGCGTTGCTCGTCTCATCCATGAGAGCACCCCATCACTCATCACTCATCACCCATCACCCATCACCCATCACCCATCACGCATTCACGCACTCACCCATCACAACAACAGCGTCCGGATATCCCCCAGCACCCGCCGCAGGTAGGTGGTGAAGCGGGCGGCGGCGGCGCCGTCGATGACCCGGTGATCGTAGGAGAGCGAGAGGGGGAGCATCAGCCGCGGCACGAATCCGCCCTGACCGTCGTAAAGCGGCTTCATCTCGGCGCGGGAGACCCCGAGAATGGCCACTTCGGGCGCGTTGACGATGGGGGTGAACTGGGTTCCCCCGATGCCGCCGAGACTCGAGATGGTGAAGCAGCCGCCCTGCATGTCCGCCGGGCCGAGCCTGCCCTCGCGCGCCTTGGCGCTCGCGTCGCCGAGCTCGCGGGCCAGCGCCATGAGCCCCTTCCGGTCCACGTCCCGGATCACGGGCACCACCAGGCCGTTGGGAGTGTCGACCGCCACGCCGATGTGGAAGTACTTTTTCAGAATCAGGTTCTCGCCGTCGGGCGCGAGCGAGCTGTTGACGTCCGGGTAGGCCCTGAGCGCCGCCACGCAGGCCTTCATCAGGAACACCAGCGGGGTCAGGCGCACCCCTTCCCGGGCCGCGATCTCGCCCTGGGCCTTGCGGAAGGCCTCCATGTCGGTGATGTCGGCCTCGTCGTGCTGGGTCACGTGGGGAACGGTGATCCAGTTGCGCTGCAGGTTCGCCCCGGAGATTTTCCTGATGCGCGAAAGGGGCTGGGTCTCGATTTCGCCGAACCGGCCGAAGTCCACCTCCGGCATCTCCGGCAGGCTGAATCCGGAGCCGCCGGCGGGAGTGGCCTTGGGCCGGGAAAGCTCGTACTTGACGAAGCCCTGCACGTCCTCCCTGAGGATGCGCCCCTTGGGCCAGGTTCCGGTCACCTTGGCGAGATCCGCCCCCAGCTCACGGGCGAAGCGCCGGACCGAGGGGCTGGCATGCACCTGCCCCGCGGCCGGCTCGCTCATGGCGGGATAGGCGGGCACGGGCGGCGGCTGCCAGGGCGATGCCGGCGCCTCCGCCCCGGACTCCGGCGCCGGCGGGGCAGGCGGGGGCGCGGCACGGGTCTCCGGGGCCGGAGCCGGCTCGGGGGCCGGGGCGGACGCCTCCGCCGGCTCCCCGGCGGGCGCCTGCGCGCCACCCGCCTCGGCCTCGATGACGAACGCGACGTCCCCCTCGGAGACCTTGTCGCCCACCTTGACCTTCACCTCCCTCACCACGCCGGCGAAGGGCGCCGGGATGTCCATGGAGGCCTTGTCGCTCTCCAGGGTGAGCAGCGGATCGTCGACGCCCACCCGGTCGCCGGGGGTCACCACCACTTCAATCACATCCACATCGGCAAAGTCGCCGATGTCGGGAATCAAGACGTCTTTCTGGGTTCCCAAGGGTATTCCTCCACTGCGGGGGGCCGGCTGCCGCCGGCCCCGCTGCCGAATGCCTGTGACCGGATGCGGGGGCCGTCAAACGGTGACGGGGTTGGGCTTCTCCGGATCGATGCCGTAGCGCTCCATGGCCTCCGTGACCTTCGCGGGGGGAATCGATCCCTCGCCCGCGAGGGCGTGCAGCGCCGCCACCACCACGTAGTGGCGATCCACCTCGAAGAAGCGGCGCAGATTGGCCCGGGTGTCGGAGCGGCCGAAGCCGTCGGTGCCGAGCACGACATAGCGGCCCGGGACCCAGGCGCGGATCTGGTCCGCGTAGGCCTTGATGTAGTCGGTGGCGGCCACCACCGGGCCGGCACGCTCGCCGAGCGCCTGCGTCACGTGGCAGGTGCGCGGGGCCTCGCCGGGATGCAGCAGGTTCCAGCGCTCCACGTCCAGCCCTTCGCGGCGCAGCTCGTTGAAGCTGGTGACGCTCCACACGTCGGCGGCCACCCCGAAGTCCGCCGCCAGCAGATCGGCGGCCGCCTCCACCTCGCGCAGGATGGTGCCGGCGCCCAGCAGCTGCACCCGCGGGGCCTTCTTGCGCCCCTTGGGCGCGGGCGCCTCGCGCAGCCGGTACATACCCTTGAGGATACCCTCCTCGACGCCCTCCGGCATGGCCGGCTGGGCGTAGTTCTCGTTCATGGTGGCGATGTAGTAGAAGACGTTCTCCTGCTCGCGGAACATGCGCCGCAGGCCGTCCTGGATGATCACCGCCAGCTCGTAGGCGTAGCAGGGATCGTAGGCCACGCAGTTGGGAATGGTGGCCGCCTGCAGGAAGCTGTGGCCGTCCTGGTGCTGCAGGCCCTCCCCCGCCAGGGTGGTGCGCCCGGCGGTGCCGCCGATGAGGAAGCCGCGCGCCTGGATGTCGCCCGCCGCCCAGGCCAGGTCGCCGACGCGCTGGAACCCGAACATGGAGTAGAAGATGTAGAAGGGGACCATGTTGATCCCGTAGTTGCTGTAGGCGGTGGCGGCGGCGATCCACGAGGCCATGGCGCCGTCCTCGGTGATGCCCTCCTCGAGGATCTGGCCGGCCTGGTCCTCCCGGTACCACATCAGCTGGTCCTTGTCCTCCGGCTCGTAGAGCTGGCCGGAGTGGGAGTAGATGCCGAGCTGGCGGAACAGGCCCTCCATGCCGAAGGTGCGCGCCTCATCGGGCACGATGGGCACCAGGTACTTGCCGATGCCCTTGTCCCGGGACAGCTGGGTAAGGATGCGCACGAAGGCCATGGTGGTGGAGATCTCCCGGTCGCCGGAGCCGTCGAGCTGGCTCTGGAACGCCTTCAGCGACGGGGTTTCCAGTGACGGGGCCCGATCGCTGCGCATCGGCAGGGAGCCGCCGAGCCGGCTGCGCCGATCCCGCAGGTAGCGGATCTCGGGGCTGTCCTCGCCCGGATGGTAGTAGGGCACCTGCTCCAGCCGATCGTCGGGAACGGGAATGTTGAAGCGGTCCCGGAACTGCTTCAGGGCGGCGAGATCCATCTTCTTCTGGGAATGGGTGACGTTGGCCGCCTCGCCCGCCGGCCCCATGCCGTAGCCCTTGACCGTCTTGGCGAGGATCACCGTGGGCTGGCCGCTGTGCTTCACCGCCGCGGCATAGGCGGCATAGACCTTGTGCGGATCGTGGCCGCCGCGGTTCAGGCGCCAGATGTCCTGGTCGGACATGTTGGCCACCATCTCCTTGAGATCGGGGTACTTGCCGAAGAAGTGCTCGCGGGTATAGGCGCCGCCGCGATTCTTGTACTTCTGGTAGTCGCCGTCCAGGGCCTCTTCCATGCGCCGGAGCAGCATGCCCTGGGTGTCGCGGGCGATGAGGGGATCCCAGTAGCGGCCCCAGATCACCTTGATCACGTTCCAGCCGGCACCGCGGAAGTCCGCCTCCAGCTCCTGGATGATCTTGCCGTTGCCGCGCACCGGGCCGTCGAGCCGCTGCAGGTTGCAGTTGATCACGAACACCAGGTTGTCGAGCTTCTCGCGGGCGGCCAGCGAGATGGCGCCCAGGGACTCCGGCTCGTCCATCTCCCCGTCACCCATGAAGGCCCACACCTTGCGCTGGCTGGTGTCCGCCAGGCCGCGGTTGTGGAGGTATTTCATGAACCGGGCCTGATAGATGGCCTGCAGCGGACCGAGCCCCATGGACACGGTGGGAAACTGCCAGAAGTCCCGCATCAGCCAGGGGTGGGGATAGGAGGAGAGGCCGCCCGGCTCCACTTCCTGGCGGAAGCGGTCCAGCTGCGCCTCGCTGATGCGCCCCTCGAGGAAGGCGCGGGCGTAGACGCCGGGCGAGGCGTGGCCCTGCATGTAGAGCAGGTCGGCGCCCCGCTCCGCCTCCGGCCCGTGGAAGAAGTAGTTGTAGCCCACGTCGTAGAGGGTGGCCGCCGAGGCGTGGGAGGCGATGTGCCCCCCGAGCTCGGAGCTTTCGCGGTTGGCGCGCACGACCATGGCCATGGCGTTCCAGCGGATGATGGCGCGGATACGGCGCTCCATCTCGGGATCACCCGGGATGTGCTCTTCCAGCGCGGCCGGGATGGTGTTCAGGTAGGCGGTGGTGGCCGTGTAGGGCAGATAGGCCCCGGAGCGGCGCGCCTTGTCCACCAGCCGCTCCAGCAGGTAGTGGGCGCGCTCCGGTCCCTCGCGCTCCAGGACGGCCTCCATCGCCTCCACCCATTCCGAGGTTTCGACGGGGTCGATATCGTTCGCTACAACGGACATACGCGCTCATCCTCAATCAGAACCGCACCAAGAACGCCCCGCTTCCTCCGGCTGGACCGTGGCGGGGTCTCTATTGGTGCGGCATGTGCCCGGAGCCGGCAGGCTGGACCGGCAAACCAAATCAGCAAGTATTCTTATGCAAGAATAAGAAATGCTAATGACTTGATTCCCATTGTATCGAACCGTCCGCTGGAACTCATTTTGCGGCGCAATAGACCGGAGCCGCGAACGCGCGTGATCACCGGTGCGGGCGCCGTTCCCGGGAATAGCCCGCCGGGACAGAAAGACAGGAATAACATAGCCTTGCGGCTTTTCACTCCCCGAACAGCAACCCGTAGGGCCGCTCGAGGGCGTCCCTGACCTCGGCGGGGCTGAAGTTGCGTGCCCGGCGCAGGAATTCACGGCCGTCGAGGAACACCAGCAGCGTGGGGATGGTGAAAACCTGGTGTTGCGCGGCCAGCGCGGGTTGGGCCGCGGTGTCCACCTCGAGCCAGCGGACCCGCGGAAACGCCTGCTCGAACAGCGCCCTGATCCGGGGCCGGAGGACGCCGCAGACGCCACAGCCGGGGGCGCTGAACCAGATCGCCACGGCGGGATGGCCCGCGGGCGCCGCCTCCGGGGCGGAGGTCGCCGGGCTCACCGGGCGGCCTCGGGCATCCGGGTGGCGCCATGGAACAGCAGGCGCTGCAGGCGCGCGCCGTCGATGGCGTCCACCGCCACCCGGCTGAGCCCCGCGTAGGAGACGGAGAAGCTGAACAACCGCTCCAGCGGCATCCCCAGCATCTGGCTGAGCAGCATGCGGATGACCCCGGCATGGGCGACCACCAGCACGTGCTCGCCGGGATGAAGCTCGAGAATATCCTCCCAGGTTCCCGTCATCCGCGCCCGGGCGGACTCGAGGGACTCCGCACCCGGGGGCAGGAACCCCACGGGGTCGAGCC
>JAQVKR010000035.1 GCA_028694565.1 Gammaproteobacteria bacterium
GGTGGAGGCGGGCCCCGAGGCGGTGGTGATCGCCACCGCCCAGCCCTGGGTCCGGGCCTGGGAGAGCGATCTGACCCATGTCCTCGGGCGGCCCATCCGCCGGGTGGTGACGAGTCCCGCGGCCATCGACCGCTACCTGCTGGAGTTCTACACCCTGTCCCGCTCGGTGCGCCGGGCCGAGGACGCCGAGCGCGAGGGCCGCGCCGCGGGAGTGCAGAACCTGGAGCAGCTGATGGAGCTGGGCCGGCGCGGCGAGCTCGACGCCAACGACCAGCACGTCATCAACATCGTCGACTGGCTGCTGCAGTACGCCTTCGGCCAGCGCGCCAGCGACATCCACCTCGAGCCGCGGCGGGAGCAGGGCAACGTGCGCTTCCGCATCGACGGGGTGCTGCACACCGTCTACGAGATACCCGCCCCGGTGCTGGCGGCGGTCACCAGCCGCATCAAGATTCTCGGCCGCATGGACGTGGCCGAGAAGCGCCGCCCCCAGGACGGGCGCATCAAGACCCGCAGCCCCGACGGCGCCGAGGTGGAGCTGCGCCTCTCCTCGCTGCCCACCGCCTTCGGCGAGAAGCTGGTGCTGCGCATCTTCGACCCCGGCACCCTGGTGCAGGACTACCACGAGCTCGGCTTCAGCGGCGAGGAGGAGCGCGCCTGGCGCGGCCTCATCACCCAGCCCCACGGCATCGTCCTGGTGACCGGTCCCACCGGCTCGGGCAAGACCACCACCCTCTACTCCACCCTGAAGGTGCTGGCCCGCCCGGAGGTGAACGTGTGCACGGTGGAGGATCCCATCGAGATGGTGGAGCCGGCCTTCAACCAGATGCAGGTGCACCATGCCATCGGGCTCGATTTCGCCGCCGGCGTGCGCACCCTGCTGCGCCAGGACCCGGACATCATCATGGTGGGCGAGATCCGCGACCGCGAGACCGCCGAGATGGCGGTGCAGGCGGCCCTGACCGGCCACCTGGTCTTCTCCACCCTGCACACCAACGACGCGGTCTCCGCCGTGACCCGGCTGATGGAGATCGGCGTGCCGCCCTACCTCATCAACGCCACCCTGCTCGGCGTGCTGGCCCAGCGCCTGGTGCGCACCCTGTGTCCCCACTGCAAGGCCGCCGTCCCGGCGGACGGGGTGGCCTGGCAGAGCCTGGTGAGCCCGTGGAAGGCCGATTTGCCGGAGCGGATCCACGAGCCGGTGGGGTGCCTGGAGTGCCGCCAGACCGGCTACCTGGGCCGCACCGGGGTCTACGAGCTGCTGCGGGTGACCGAGGGGCTGAAGGCGCTGATCGGGCCGGACTGCTCGCTCAAGGCGCTGCGCCAGCAGGCCCTGCGCGACGGCCTGCGCCCCCTGCGCCTGAGCGGCGCGCGCAAGGTGGCCCGGGGCGAGACCACGGTGGAGGAGGTGCTGCGGGTGGCTCCGCCGAGCCAGCTGTGAGGCGGGGGCGCGAGCTGCGTGGCGCGTCCGGCGCAGGCTCCGGAAACGCGGCGGCCGGGGTTTGCCCCGGCCGCCGGTTCGGCGTTGGGTAACGTCGCTCAGCCCACCTTGGGCAGCCGTTCCAGGGCGTCGTGGATGGCCTGCTCGGGGTAGTCGAAGTCCTCCAGTTCGCCGGCGAAGTACTTGTCGTAGGAGGCCATGTCGAAGTGGCCGTGGCCGGAGAGGGTGAACAGGATGGTCTTCGCCTCGCCGGTCTCCTTGCAGCGCAGCGCCTCGTCCATGGCCGCGCGGATGGCGTGGCAGGACTCGGGGGCGGCCACGATGCCCTCGGCCCGGGCGAAGGCGACGCCGGCCTCGAAGGTGGCGATCTGGGAAACCGAGATGGCCTCCAGGTAGCCCTCCTTGCAGAGCTGGGAGACCAGCGGCGAGTCGCCGTGATAGCGCAGGCCGCCGGCGTGGATGCCCGGGGGCATGAAGTCGTGGCCCAGGGTGTACATGAGCATCAGCGGGGTCAGGCCCTCGGTGTCGCCGTAGTCATAGGCGTAGTGGCCGCGGGTCAGGGTCGGGCAGGAAGCGGGTTCCACCGCCACCAGGCGGACATCCTTCCCCGCCGCCTTGTCGGCAAAGAAGGGGAACATCATGCCGCCCACGTTGGAGCCGCCGCCGCAGGGGGCGAAGATGACATCCGGGTACTCGCCCACCTTCTCCAGCTGCTTGCGGGTCTCCTGCCCGATGACCGTCTGGTGCAGCAGCACGTGGTTGAGCACGGACCCCAGGGAGTAGTTGGTGTCGTCCCGGGAGGCGGCCTCCTCCACCGCCTCGGAGATGGCGATGCCGAGGGAGCCCTGGGAGTTCGGGTCCTGGGCCAGGACATGGCGCCCGGCATTGGTGAGGGTGGTGGGGCTCGGCAGCACCTCCGCGCCCCAGGTCTGCATCATGGAGCGGCGGAAGGGCTTCTGCTCGTAGCTCACCTTCACCATGTAGACCCGCACCTCGAGTCCGAACTTGTTCCCCACCAGGGCCAGGGAGGAGCCCCACTGGCCGGCGCCGGTTTCGGTGGTCAGCCGCCTGATGCCCTCCAGCTTGTTGTAGTAGGCCTGGGCCACGGCGGTGTTGGGCTTGTGGGAGCCGGCCGGGCTGACGCCCTCGTACTTGTAGAAAATCTTCGCCGGGGTTCCCAGCATCTGCTCCAGGCGGTGGGCGCGGATCAGGGGGGAGGGGCGCCACATGGTCAGGAACTGCCGCACCTCGTCCGGGATCGGGATCCAGCGCTCGGCGGAGACCTCCTGCTCGATGAGGGCCATGGGGAAGATGGCGGCCAGCGCGTCGGGAGTGAGGGGCTTGCCGTCCGGTCCCAGCGGCGGCGCCGGCGGGTTCGGCATGTCGGCCACCACGTTGTACCAGTGGGTGGGAATCTCGGACTCGTCGAGCAGGATCTTGGTCTGCTGCACTGTGGGTCTCCTTGAAGGACGGGAATTCAAAGTCGCGCCGGGGCGGGCGGCGGCCCGCTAGTGTACTGTTTCACTCTTGGAGGTACTTTCAGAGCCCCCCGAAAGTGCCAGGACAAGGCGCAGTGTGCAGGCAATGGTTGTTCCCTTGTCAAGCGCTGCAACGCCGTCATGGTGCTTTCGGGGGGCTCCCTCCGGGCGACCCGCTGAATGGGCCTCCAAGAGTGAAACAGTACACTAGCCCCGAGGGCTGCAACCGCCCTATTACAGCATCTGTGATACGGAATTGGCAAAGGCCGGAGAGAAGGGGTATCAGCCGGACGCCGGCGCAGCCCCTCCCTGGCGGTGAACGAACCAGGCGACCGCCAGCGGGATGGCCAGCAACGCCAGGTCCAGCGCCACCACCGCGCTCCAGCCGGCCCGGCTCCAGGCCAGGCCGCAGACGCTGATGCCGGTCCAGCCGCCGAGATAGTAGAACAGCACGTAGAGGGCGTTGGCCCGGCCGCGGCTGCCTGAAAGGCGCCGGTTCAGCGATCCGGCCGCCGCGGCGTGCATGGCGAAGAATCCGGCGCAGATCCCCACCAGCCCGGCCACCACCGCCCACAGGGACGGCAGCAGGGTCAGGCCGATGGAGCCGCCCAGCACCAGGGTGCCGCCGAGCAGGGTGGCGGCATTGCCGTAGCGGTTGCTGAGCCGGCCCGCCAGCGGTCCCATGCCGATGCCGACGACGTAGGCCAGGTAGATGAGGGTGATGACCCCGGTGGGCAGCCCGAAGGGCGGGCCCTCGAGGCGGAAGGGCAGGTAGTTGAACAGCGACGAGAAGACGAAGAAGGCGGCGAAGGCCACGGCGTAGATGCGCAGGATCTCCGGGCGCCGCAGCAGGTCCAGGTAGCCGCCGGTGTCGGGCTCGGGCCGGGCTCCGGGCGCCGGGCGCGGCAGCACCCGCAGCGCGAACAGGGTGGCCGCCAGCAGCAGCGCGGCGGCGGTGACGAAGGCCCAGCGCCAGTGGGCGGGCGGATGGAGCCAGCCCCCGAGCAGGCGCCCGCCCAGCCCGCCGGCCACCGTGGCGGAGATGTAGGCGCCCATCACCACGTTGAGGCGCTCCAGGGGCAGGCTGCGGGAGAGGTGCGCCGCGAGGCTGGTGGTGACCGCGGGGATGAACAGCCCCTGGACGAAGCGGGCCGCCACCAGCAGCCACAGGTTCTCCGTGACCGCGCACACCAGCCCGCTCGCCGCCACCAGCGCGCCGCCGGCGAGAATCAGGCGCCGCACGTCGACCCGGTCGGCCAGCCGCCCGAAGGGCAGGTTGGCCAGCGCGATGCCGAGGATCACCGCCGCCACCGTGAAGGAGACCTCCGTGGGCGAGGCGCCGAACTCCCGCTGCAGCACCGGCAGCACCGGCTGGGTGATGTAGATGTTGGTGAAGGCCGCCGCGACGAGGGCGAACACGGCGAGCTGAAGCCCGCGGGGGGAGGCGTTGGACATGGACGGCCGACCTGCTCGGGGAATGGGTGCGGTGGCAACCATTATGCACCAACCGGCCGCCGCCCGGGATCGCGTCATGCGCGGTCCGTTTCACCACGAAGGCACGGAGGGCACGGAGAAAAGCGAAAAGACTCTTTATCCGCAGATTACGCAGATTACGCCGATTACGCAGATTACGCCGATTACGCCGATTGGGATTTGAATGCCGGGATTTCCCGTCGATAATCCCGGCCCCGCCGGCTGTTCCATTGCCGCGGCAGGCGGGACGTTGTCCGGGCCCGGCACGGAGCCCTGGACGCGAAAAAATCGGCGTAATCTGCGGATGGTTTTTTTCTCCGTGTCCTCCGTGTCCTCCGTGTCCTCCGTGCCTTCGTGGTGAATTGACCGCCAGCGCGGTTGCGCCGCCTCAGACCTTGAGCGGCTTGTACTTGATGCGGTGGGGCTGGTCGGCGTCGGTGCCGAGGCGCCGGTGGCGGTCGGCCTCGTAGTCGGCGTAGTTGCCCTCGAACCAGACCGCCCGGCTGTCGCCCTCGAAGGCGAGGATGTGGGTGGCGACGCGGTCGAGGAACCAGCGGTCATGGGAGATGACCACCGCGCAGCCCGGGAACTCCAGCAGCGCCTCCTCCAGCGCCCGCAGGGTCTCCACGTCCAGATCGTTGGTGGGCTCGTCGAGCAGCAGCACGTTGCCGCCGCTTTGCAGCAGCTTGGCCAGGTGCAGGCGGTTGCGCTCGCCGCCGGAGAGGTTGCCCACCTGTTTCTGCTGATCGGTGCCGCGGAAGTTGAAGCGGCTGAGGTAGGCCCGGGAGTTGAGCTGGAACTTGCCCACGGTGATGAGCTCCTGGCCGCCGGAGACCTCCTCCCAGACCGTCTTGCCGCCGTCCAGCGCGTCGCGGCTCTGGTCCACGTAGGCGAGCTGCACGGTGGGACCCACCCGCAGCGCGCCGCCGTCCGGCTGCTCCTGGCCCACCAGCATCCGGAACAGGGTGGTCTTGCCGGCGCCGTTGGGGCCGATGACGCCGACGATTCCGCCCGGGGGCAGGCGGAAGGAGAGGCCGTCGACGAGCAGCCGCTCGCCGAAGCCCTTGGTGAGCCCCTCGGCCTCGATTACCAGGTCGCCCAGGCGCGGCCCCGGCGGAATGTAGAGCTCGTTGGTCTCGTTGCGCTTCTGGTAGTCGGCCGACTGCAGCTCCTCGAAGCGGGCCAGGCGGGCCTTGCTCTTGGCGTGGCGCCCCTTGGGGTTGGAGCGCACCCATTCCAGCTCGTGCTTCATCGCCTTGATGCGCGCCGCCTCCTGCTTCTGCTCCTGCTCCAGGCGCTTCTCCTTCTGCTCCAGCCAGGAGGAGTAGTTGCCCTCCCAGGGGATGCCATGGCCGCGATCGAGCTCCAGGATCCAGCCGGCCACGTTGTCGAGGAAGTAGCGGTCGTGGGTGATGGCCACCACGGTGCCGGGGAAGTTCTTCAGGAACACCTCCAGCCATGCCACGCTCTCGGCGTCCAGGTGGTTGGTGGGCTCGTCCAGCAGCAGCATGTCCGGTGCCGAGAGCAGCAGCCGGCACAGCGCCACCCGGCGCCGCTCGCCGCCCGAGAGCTTGGTCACGTCGGCGTCCCAGGGCGGCAGGCGCAGCGCGTCGGCGGCCACCTCCAGCTGGTGCTCCAGGTTGTGGCCGTCGGCGGCCTGGATGATGTTCTCCAGCCGCGCCTGCTCGGCGGCGAGTGCGTCGAAGTCGGCGTCCGGCTCGGCATAGGCGGCGTAGACCGCGTCGAGCCTCGCCAGCGCCTCCTTCACGTGGCCCAGCGCCTCCTCCACGTTGCCGCGCACGTCCTTGGCGGGATCGAGCTGGGGCTCCTGGGGCAGATAGCCGATGTTGATGCCCGGCTGGGGCCGCGCCTCGCCCTGGATGTCGGTATCCACCCCGGCCATGATCCGCAGCAGGGTGGACTTGCCCGAGCCGTTGAGGCCGAGCACGCCGATCTTGGCGCCGGGGAAGAAGGAGAGGGAGATATCCTTCAGGATCCAGCGGTTGTTGGGGGGCACTACCTTGCCCACCCGGTTCATGGTGTAGATGTACTGGGCCATGGTTGGACAGACCTTCGTCGAAGAGTCGGAGAGAGGAAATAGGGCGGCTGGGCCGCGGCCTGCGGCTTCACCCCTGGAGGCAGCACACTAATGAATCGGCGTCACGAGATCAAACCGCCGGCCGCGCGCCGGGATCCACTTCCGCGGCCATGACTTTTGTGCAATCTTGGTGAACTGTGACCAAACAAGCGTGGAAATATGAACTACAATCCCGATTGGGCAAGGGGCAACTGATATCTTTCCATCGGCCGTCGTGGCCACGGATTCCCGGGAAAACTTCTTGAACAAGGAGAAAGCGATGAAGAAAAGTATTGTCCTCAAAATGTCCGCCGTCGCCCTGAGCGTAGGCCTGCTGGCCGGCTGCGCGACCACCGATCAGCTCAAGCAGATGCAGGCCGACATCGACAGCGCCAAGCAGATGGCCTCCCAGGCCCAGAGCACCGCCGAGGCCGCCGACAGCAAGGCCGACGCCGCCATGCAGAAGGCGGATGCCGCCATGCAGGCCGCCGACCAGGCCAACGAGCGCGCCGATCGCATGATGGAGCGGTGCTGCGGCAAGTAGGTCGACGCCGAGACCCTCCCCCAACGGCCCGGAGCGCGCACGCGCTCCGGGCCGTTTTTTTTCGTCCCGAAACGGCCCCGGCAGGCCGGAGCGGAACGGCGTGCTAGGAGCCGGCGTCACCCGGCGGCAGCAGGGCCGGCTCGATGCCGGTGGCCTCGCGCACCCGCACCCGGGCCGCCATGGCCTCGGCGGCGGTGGCGAAGGGACCGAGTACCAGCCGCTGGAGATCCCGGCCCGGAACCGCCTCCACCCGGGCGGGGATGTGCAGCGCGCTCAGCTCCCCGGCGAGCATTTCCAGGCCGGTCGGATCCCGGAACGCGCCCATGTGCAGGTGCCAGTCCCGATCGTGCGGCGCGGCCGCGGGCTCGATCACGACCGTCCGCGGCGGCGGCTGCGGGGTCGCCGCATCGTGATCGGGGGCGGGGTGCGAGGCCGCCGTGAGCAGCGGCATGCGCGTCAGTTCGCCCGTGACCGGCACCGGCAGCCCGTCGTGTTCCAGCGCGGCGGCCCGGATCCGCTCCCAGTCCGGCTCCAGCCCCCGCTGCTCCGCGGCGCTGATCACCGCAGCCACCAGGGGGGTGGTGTTGAGCCCGCCGGCCTGATCCTCGTCCAGCGGCGGGTGCGCCTCGACGTAGAGTACCCCGTCGCGCCAGCCGGCCTTGTAGGGCTGGTTGACGATGTTCACGCGCGTTCCGATCGGCACCCGGGCAAACAGCGAGGCGATGTCCTCCGGGTAGAGGCGGATGCAGCCGTGGCTGATCCGCATCCCCACGCCGAATGGGCGGTTGGTGCCGTGGATGAGGTAGCCGGGCAGGGACAGGCGCATGGCGTAATCGCCCAGCGGATTGGCCGGGCCTGGCGGGACCACCGCCGGCAGGATGTCGCCGCGCGCCGCGTGCTCGGCGCGGATGGAGGCCGGTGGGGTCCAGCTGGGATGCGCCTTCTTGTCGAGAATGGTGCCGGTGCCGGTGGGCGTGGCCCAGCCCTCGCGGCCGATGCCGATGGGGTGGGTGATGACCTCGTCGCGGCCGCGGGGGTAGTAGTACAGGCGCATTTCCGCCACGTTGATGACGATGCCCTCGCGGGGGGCGTCGGGGAGGATGTGGCTGGTGGGCAGGGTGATGACCGTGCCCTCGCCGGGGACCCAGGGATCCACGCCGGGGTTGGCCACCACCAGTTCACGGAAGCCGAGGCCGTTGGCCCGGGCGACGTCGGCGAAGGTGTCCTCGTAGCGGGTGGCGATCTCCAGCGGGTGGCCCACCACGCTGTCGCCCTCCGGCGGGAGCGTGAAGGTCTGCGCCGGGGCGATGGCGGGCAGGAGGGCGAGAGCGAGCCACGCGGGCAGGCGCGCGATGGCGAGGCGCCGCGGAGAGCGCGGCACCCGCGGTTTCAGGCACGGCATGGCGGCGGGCAAGCTCCGGAATCGAGGACGAAAGTGGGCGGATATTGTGTCATAGTCTGATGCAGGTGGCATCCGGTCGACGGCCATGTCTGCACGGCAACCTCAACGAGAGAGACCCGCCCCGGGGGCGGAGGTTCCGCTCTGCGTCTGGAGCGGGCCGGCGCTGGCCCGGTACGGATTCGGGATCGGCCACCCGTTCGGCAACGAGCGCCTGGAGGTGTTCTGGAACGGGCTGCGGGCTGCGGGGCTGGAGGCGCGGGTGCGGGTCCGCGAGCCGGTCCAGGCCGACGACGCCCTGCTGGGGCGCTTCCACGACGGCGGCTACGTGGGCCGGGTGAAGGCCCTGTCCCGGGTCGGCGGCGGCTTTCTCGACTACGGCGACACCCCGGCCTACCCGGGTGTCTACGAGGCGGCCGCCACGGTGGCGGGTTCGGTGGTGGCGGCGGCCGAGGCCCTGCTGGAAG
Source organism: Gammaproteobacteria bacterium (assembly GCA_028694565.1). Lineage (GTDB taxonomy): Bacteria > Pseudomonadota > Gammaproteobacteria > DSM-26407 > DSM-26407 > Thioalbus. Next base: position 8,880 of record JAQVKR010000035.1, read on the forward strand.
GGGGCTGCCGGCGCGCCTTCGTGCCGGTGGCCGGCCTGCACCACGCCCGCCGTGACCGGGCCGGCGGCTTCTGCGTGTTCAACGACTGCGCGCTGGCCATCGCCACCCTGCTGGAGGTGCACGGGCTGCGGCGGGTGGCCTACGTGGACATCGACGCCCATCATGGCGACGGCGTCTATTACGCTTTCGAGGACGACCCCCGCGTGATCGTCGCCGATTTCCACGAGGACGGCCGCTACCTCTACCCCGGCACCGGCTTCGCCCACGAGCGCGGCAGCGGCGCTGCGGTCGGCACCAAGCTCAACATTCCCCTCCCGCCGGGCGCCGGCGACGAGCTGTTCCTGGCCCGCTGGACGGAGGTGGAGGCGCTGCTCGCGCGCTACCCGCCCGATCTCATCCTGTTCCAGTGCGGCGCCGACAGCCTCGGCGGCGATCCCCTCACCCATCTCGACCTGACCGCGGCGGCCCACGCCCATGCCGCCCGGCGCCTGTGCGCCATCGCCGACGCCCACTGCGGCGGGCGGGTGCTGGCCCTGGGCGGGGGCGGCTACGACCATGCCAACATGGCCCGCGCCTGGACCGCCGTTGTCAGCGCCCTGCTCGAACCCCCGGTGGCGTGAGTGCTCCGCCCCCGGACATGGATTGATTCGCACCACGAAGGCACGAAGGACACGAAGGACACGAAGAAAGGCGAAAAGACGTTTTATCCGCAGATTACGCAGATTACGCAGATTTCTTATTTCGGGTGGGCGGTTCTGCTCACTGCCGGGGCAGCTCCCTGCCCCCAGTGGCAACGGAACAGCCGATATGGCAGGGAGTGTCCACCGGGCATCCCGCATCAACATCGTAATCTGCGTAATCGGCGTAATCTGCGGATAGTTCTTTTCTTCGTGTCCTTCGTGCCTTCGTGGTGAATCCTTGGTGAATGACCCCGGGGCGCGGGGGATTTCCCCTGTGAGCCCCGCTGGGGGTACAATATTCCGTTTCCACCGCCAGCCAGCAAAGCAGGTGCCGAATGTTCAAACGTGACATGTCCATTGCCGGTTTCGACGACGAGCTCGCCCAGGTCATCCGTGACGAGGCGCTCCGCCAGGAAGAGCACATCGAGCTCATCGCCTCCGAGAACTACGCCAGCCCGCGGGTGCTCGAGGCCCAGGGCTCGGTGCTGACCAACAAGTACGCCGAGGGCTATCACGGCAAGCGCTACTACGGCGGCTGCGAGTACGTGGACAAGGCCGAGGCGATGGCCATCGATCGGGTCAAGGAGCTGTTCGGCGCCGATTACGCCAATGTCCAGCCCCACTCCGGCTCCCAGGCCAACGCGGCGGTGTACATGGCGCTGCTGGAGCCGGGCGACACCGTGCTCGGGATGAGCCTGGCCCACGGCGGGCACCTCACTCACGGCGCCAAGGTCAACTTCTCCGGCAAGATCTACAAGGCGGTGCAGTACGGCCTGGACGAGTCCACCGGCGAGATCGACTACGCCCAGGTGGAGCGGCTGGCCCGCGAGCACAAGCCGAAGATGATCGTCGCCGGCTTCTCCGCCTACTCCCGGGTAGTGGACTGGCAGCGGTTCCGCGCCATTGCCGACGAGGTGGGCGCCTGGCTGATGGTCGACATGGCCCACGTGGCCGGCCTGGTGGCGGCGGGCGTCTATCCGAACCCGGTGCAGATCGCCGATGTGACCACCTCCACCACCCACAAGACCCTGCGCGGCCCCCGTGGCGGCATCATCCTCGCCAAGGCCAATGCGGAGGTGGAGAAGCGGCTCAACTCGCTGGTCTTCCCCGGCACCCAGGGCGGCCCGCTGATGCACGTCATCGCCGCCAAGGCGGTGGCTTTCAAGGAGGCGCTCGCGCCGGAGTTCAAGGCCTACCAGCAGCAGGTGGTGGACAACGCCCGGGCGATGGCCGGGGTGTTCATCGAGCGCGGCTTCGAGGTGGTCTCCGGCGGCACCGACAACCACCTGTTCCTGGTGAGCCTGATCGGCCAGGGCCTGACCGGCAAGGACGTGGACGCCTGGCTCGGCGCGTCCAACATCACGGTGAACAAGAACAGCGTGCCCAACGATCCCCAGTCGCCCTTCGTCACCTCCGGCGTCCGTGTCGGCACCCCGGCGGTGACCACGCGCGGGTTCGGCACGGCGGAGTGCGTCGAACTGGCCGGCTGGATGTGCGACGTGATCGACGCCCGCGGCGACGCGGCGGTGGTGGAGCGCGTCAAGGGGCAGGTGCTGGCGCTCTGCCGGCGCTTCCCGGTCTACGAGAAATAACCAGGAGCGCAGGGCCGCGGGCGCCGGGCGCAGGTCCCGGAATCCGCGGTCCGTGCTCACGGGTCGATCCCATGCGCTGCCCCTTCTGCTCGGCCCAGGACACCAAGGTCATCGACTCGCGGCTGTCCAACGACGGCGACCAGGTGCGCCGTCGTCGCGAGTGCCTGACCTGCGGCGAGCGCTTCACCACCTACGAGAGCGCGGAACTGCTCATGCCCCGGGTGGTCAAGCGCGACGGCAGCCGCGTTCCCTTCAACGCAGAGAAGCTGCGCGGCGGCATCCTGCGGGCGCTGGAAAAGCGTCCGGTGGACACCGAGCAGGTCGAGGCGATGATCAGCCGCATTCTCCACCGCATCCGCGCCGCCGGCGAGCGCGAGGTGGCCTCCGGCGCCATCGGCGAGTGGGTGATGGACGAGTTGCGGGAGGCGGATCAGGTGGCCTACGTGCGTTTCGCCTCGGTTTATCGCAGCTTCGAGGACGTGAACGCCTTCCGCGAGGAGATCGAGCGGCTGGAGCGCGCGCCCTCGGCCGAGGCGCGCCGCCAGCAGCTCGATCTCCTCGCCGGCAAGGGGCGGGGCGGCGATGAGTGAGGCGCGCTTCAGCGCCGCGGATCACGGCCACATGGCCCGGGCGCTGCGCCTGGCCGCGCGCGGGCTCTATACCACCGATCCCAATCCGCGGGTGGGCTGCGTGCTGGTGCGCGACGGCGCGGTGGGGGGGGAGGGCTGGCACGAGCGCGCCGGCGGGCCCCATGCGGAGGGGATGGCCCTGCGCGCG
>JAQVKR010000465.1 GCA_028694565.1 Gammaproteobacteria bacterium
CCCCCACGGAGCGGATCACGTCGATATCCTGGTCCAGCCGGGCGTAGGGCAGGCGGTACTCGGGGATGCCGTAGCGGGGCATGCCGCCGGGCTCCGGCAGCCCCTCGAACACGGTCACCGCGTGGCCCAGTTTCGCCAGGTCGAAGGCGGCGGTGAGGCCGGCCGGTCCGGAGCCCACGATGGCCACGCGGCGCCCGCTCGGCGTGGCGACCCGCTCTTCGGCGGCGATGGCCTTCACCCGCTCGGGGGGCAGGGCGTCCATGGCGTAGCGCTTGAGCCAGCGGATGGCGATGGGTTCGCCGCGGTGGCCGATGGAGCAGGCCTCCTCGCAGCGGTGGGTGCAGACCCGCCCGCAGACATGGGCGAAGGGGTTGGTCCGGTAGATCCAGCGCACCGCGTCCTCGACGCGTCCCTCCCAGATGGCACGGATGTACTCCGGCGCATGCATGTGGGTGGGGCAGGCGTCGAAGCACATGCCGCACTGGACGCAGCGGGAGGCCTCCAGCAGGGCCTGCTGATCGTCGTAGCCGGCGACGATCTCGCGGAAGTTGTCGCCGCGGGCGGAGGGCTCGAGCTCGCCCATGGCCTGGCGCTGCAGGTCCACCAGGTCCGAATCGGCGCTCTTGCTCCAGCCGTGGCCGTAGTACCGGCCGTGCATCCCGTTGGGGTCGGGCAGGACGAAGTAGCTGTCGAGCTCCGCATCGGTGCAGGTGTGCACGTACTCCCGCGACAGGGCCAGGGAGGCGGTGGGGCAGATGTCCACGCACAGGCCGCACCAGCAGCAGCGGCCGTAGTCGATGGCCGGGCGCTGGTCGCGGATCCCCTGCGCCGGGTCCGCCGGCAGCCCGGGGATGCGCACCATGGTGATGGCGGCGTTGTCGCACACCTTCTGGCAGGTGCCGCAGCCGATGCACTTCTCCCAGTCGTTGAGGTGGAAGCCGCGGTAGTTGGCCGAGGCCGGGCGCGGCTCAAGCGGCTCGGTCACCGGCGGGCGGGCGAAGAACTGCAGGGCCTTGAGCGGGTTGAGCAGACTGCCCTTGTCCTTGTAGGGGATGTCGGCCATCAGCGGTCCACCTCCGGCGGGCAGGCGTCGAGGGAGAACATGATCTGGGCGATGTCCTCCAGCCGCGCGTGGGCGGTCAGGTTCTCCAGCACCTGCACCGCGTGCATGGCGGAGGGGCCGCGCACGTGGACCCGGTAGGGCTTGTCGCCGCCGGTGGAGACCACGTAGTAGGCGAGCTCGCCCTTGGAGGACTCCACCCGGGTGTAGACCTCGCCGGCGGGCAGGTTCCAGGCCAGCGGATTGGGAATCAGGGCGCGGATGGGGCCGCCGACGTGGGGGAGCCGCTCCACCACCTGGCGCACGATGCGGATGCTCTGCACCAGCTCCTGGCGCCGCACCAGGGTGCGCGCCCAGGCGTCGCCCGCCTGCTCGGTGGGGATGTCGAACTCCAGCTGGTCGTAGACCAGGTAGGGGTCGTCGCGGCGCACGTCGAAGGCCAGCCCGGTGGCGCGCAGGTTGGGGCCCGTGACCCCCCACTCCAGGGCCTGCTCCTGGCTCATGGCGCCGATGCCCCGGGCCCGCTGCACGAACACCTGGTTGGTGAAGAACAGGTTGTCGTAGTCGGGCAGGCGCGACTCGATGTAGTCCAGCGTCCGGGTGACCCGCTCCAGGTAGCCGGCGGGAATGTCGCGGCGCACGCCGCCGGGGATGTTGTAGATGTGGTAGACGCGCCCGCCGCTCAGCTCCTCGAAGAGATCCAGGATCTGGTCGCGGTCGGCCACGCCCCAGTACATGTTGCTGTACATGCCGGTGGTGGCCGCGTGGCCGCCGAAGGTGAACAGGTGGGCGGCGATGCGGGAGAGCTCCAGCTGCAGCACCCGGATCCACTGGGCGCGCTCCGGCACCGTGATCCCGCCGAGCTCCTCCACGGCCAGGGAGTAGCACACCTCCATGGGCACCGGGTCGGGCACGCAGATGCGCGGCACCAGGGCGATGTTCTGGATCCACAGCCGCCCCTCCATCAGCTTCTCGAAGCCGCGGTGCAGGTAGCCGCCGTCGGCGCGGGCGGCGAGCACCTGGTCGCCGTTGAGCTTCACCTTCAGCGCGTAGTTGCCCTCGATGCCCGGGTGGTTGGGGCCGAAGAAGAGCTCGAACTCGTTGCTGGGCGGATGGTTGACCGCCTCGTAGTTCTCGGGCCTCATCGGCGCACGTCCTCCGGCCGGGTGGTGACGCCGCCGCCCTGGGCCTCGATCTCCTTCAGCCAGTCGGGGTGGTAGGCCTGCCAATTGAAATGGTCCATGACCCACGCCTCGCCGTCGAAGTCCTTGCGCATGGGGGGCGGGCCCTCCCACTCGGTGAGGATGAATTTCCCCATGTCGGGGCTGCCCTCGAAGTAGAGGCCGAACATCTCGTGGATGTCGCGCTCGAAGAAGGCCGCCGGCTTGAACAGATCGTAGACCGAGAGGTAGACGTCGGGGTCGCGGGGCAGGCGGATGTGGGCCATCACCAGCACCCGGGTCTCGTAGGACCAGAGGTGGTAGACCAGCTCGAACTCCTCCTGCTCCATCCAGTCCACGCAGGTGATGGCCGAGAGGTGCACGTAGCCGGCGCGGCCCTTGAGCAGCTCGAGCAGGGCGGGCAGGGTCTCGGCGGCGAGATCCACCCGCACCCGGCGCGGTCCCTTGCGCTGGATGCGGATGCCCTCGATCTCCTGGAGCAGGAACTCCAGCTGGGGGGCGAGGCTCTGCCGGCTCATGGCTTGCGCTCCGGCCTGGACCCG
>JAQVKR010000466.1 GCA_028694565.1 Gammaproteobacteria bacterium
CATCCAAATCGGGCGCTCGTCCTCCAGCCCGACACCGTGCAGGGCCGGATCGCCGCCCAGGGGCGGCAGGGGGCGCAGCGGATTCCACCCGGAGTCCAAGCGGGTGAGCCGGGTCACCCAGCCGAGCAACAAAGAGTGCTCGAAGCGCAGCTCGAACGCCCGGGCGGCCCGGTAGAACACCCCCGGTTCCAGCCAGCGCCGGGCCTGGGGCGAGCGCGCCTCCACCAGCCGCTGGCTGTGGCGCTGGTCCCAGGCGAAACCGCGGCCGAGGAACAGCTTGTGGCGCGAGAGGGGGATGCGTTGCCCGTTCAGCACATAGCGCGGCAGGCGGCGCAGTTGTCGCCGGTAGCGGATGATCACGCAGCCTTGCCACAGGCGCAGCAGGCCCAGCGCCCCGAGACCCGCTGCGGCGATCCGGGCCAGCGCCGGCAGCAGCGGAAAGAACAGCACGGGGTCGTGGAGCAGCACCCCGGCCAGGCCGAGGAGCACCGTGGCCGGGATGAACTCGATGACGGGCCGCAGCCGGTTGTCGAAGGTCGGTCCCACCGGCTCACTCCTTCCGCGACAGGTGGGGATTGGGCGGCGGCAACCGCAGGCCGAGGGCCTGTTGCGGCTCCGGGATCAGGATGCCGTTGATGCGGCTCTGCTTGCGCTCGCCCTTGACCAGATAGACCCAGATGTTGGTGGCCTGCGGGGTGCGCTGGTGCAGCTTGAGCTTCTGGAACCGCTTCTGTGCCAGGCTCCAGTTCTCGCGATCGAAGTCCTTGAAGATGCCGGGGCTTACCAGCAGCAGGCCTTCGGGAACCGTGTGGATGCGTGCATGCACCGTATTGATGGCGAGTGTGCCGGACGCGAGGCCCTCCCTGAGCCAGACCAGAAAGCGCCGGCCGGGATCGTCGTCATCCCCGGGCGCATCGGTTCCCTGCGATCCGGCAACAGAATCACCCCCGGTAGCCATGGGCGATGCATCCGCGGGCGCCGGCGATGGCGAATCCACGGCGATCATCGGACTGTCGCCGATATCTTCTATGGAGGGATCGCGTTCGTTGGTGGTCTCCACACGCCGGTCTTGCGGCGAGGTCTGCGCCGATGAGTCCTGTCGCTCCTCCTGCACTGCTCCCCCCGGCTTATCGACAACGGGTGTCACCGTCCCCTCGAACACCGGCGGCCGGGCGTCCGGGTCCGGCCAGAGGGTCTGCACGGGAAAGCGCAGTACGGTGAGCCGTTGCGACCAGTCACCGGTGGTCACCAGAACGCTCCAGACGGCCCGGTCGCCGGTGGGTGTCAGCAGGCCATGCTGTTGCAGCTCGTCCATCAGCCGGTCGTTGCGCGTGGGTACACCCTCCTGGCCCTCCTGGTTCAGGTGCTCGCGCAGGCTGTCCAGCACCCGCTTGCTGACCAGCCACAGATCGTCGCCGAGCCGCCAGCCGGCGGCGCCGGGGCGGTTCAGCGGCAGCGCGTCCTGGTCCAGCAGGTAGCGCAGTCCGGTGAGCAATCGTGCCGAAAGGGATTTTCGCCGGGCCGTCGGTGTCCGGGTCGGTGCGCCCGTGAGGTCACTCGCCACCGAGAGCCCGTCCGCCTGGTGCACCAGCTCGCCGAGGACGCCCGCCTGATCGGCATCCCCGCTGATCGCCGCCAGCCAGGCCGCGAAGACATCCGCATCAGAAGCCAGCCAGCTCAGACCCCGCTGGGGCAGAATGAACCGGACCAATAGGGGCGGCACCTGTTCGTGGAAGCGGTGGCGGCGCTCCCTCACGAACACCACCCGGTACCAATTCCCATCGAGGGATAGCGGACCGGCCCAGGGATCCCACCAGCCCATTTCCCGCCCCTGCCGGTCGTACAAGCGCACCCGCTGGTCCGTCACCGGCTTACCGATGTCGTGGAGCAGGGCGGCTGTGGCCGTGGCATAGGTCCAGAGGTCCTGCCGCGTCGCCAGCTCCTCGGCGGCGGCGCCGGAGGGCAGCAACCGGCCCCGGCGCAGCTTCAGGGCCTCGCGCACCACCTCCAGGCCGTGGGCCAGCATGCCGCCGGGACCGGCATGATGATGGGCCTCCGAGGCCGGCAGCTGTTGCACGAAGCCGGCGTAGGCCTCGAAGACCGTGGCGTAGAACGCCTCCCAGTGGGCGCGCGGCACCCCGACCAGCTGGCGAATCGCCGCCAGTTGCGGACGGTGCGGATGGAGCAGGGTAGCGGGATCCAGCACCGGCAGCGCCCCCTCCATCGGCGGTGCCGGTGGGTGTTTTCGGCCCCAGAGGCTCAGCAGCGCACCCATTGGTCCAGCCACTCCGAGACCTCTTCGGGCCGGGGCCAGGGAGCCCACTCGCGCCAGAACTGCACTGCGTTGCCGTGCCGTCGAAGAAAATGCTCAAGGGGTTCCGCGAGGGGATGCCACATCTCACGGGCGGCGGCCGCCCGATACTCGAACAGGGACAGCCGGCAGAGCTGCTGGCGCAGGATGCCCGCCTGACGCGGCAGCGGCGCCGCCATGGCGGTGCGCAAAGCGGACAGAACGGCGACCGACGGGAGCTCGTCCGGGCTCTCGATCACCCGTTCCAGGCCGCTGAGGTGCTCGAGGATGACCCGGCAAGGCTCGATCCAGGGACCGAGACCCGCCTGGTGAATTCGTGAGATGGAGAGAGGACAGGCAGATAGCGTGTTCATGTGCCGGCACTGTGCCAACGCCGGCCGGGTCACACCATGTAAAACGTGATTCCTGTTCGGGGTGGGTTTTGCAGCGGCGGACGCAGCGCCATTTGAGTAACCCTTTCAGCGCC